>CAZJXY010000369.1:0-4302 GCA_964549925.1 uncultured Bdellovibrionales bacterium
GATGTGACAGGCTCCGGTATGGAGATCGCTCAGACGAGAGATCTTGCCATTATGAATAACCATACCTACGAAAATGGTAGCCTAAACGCGACTTACCATGGAGGACCTTACGGAATCTGGACTTGGGATGTCAAAAATTGCCTAATTCAAGGAAATCATAGCCATCATAATTCGAGTGGAACTAGCCCGGACGATGGTGGAGGCTTCGATTTTGATGGCGCGACGCAAAACTGTGTAATGCAGTATAATTACTCGCATCACAATAAGGGCCCGGGCATACTGCTTGCGCAATTTGTTGGTGCCGGGCGTAATCATTCGAATAACACAATTCGATACAATATAAGTGACCAAGATGGTCTGCGTGGAAATACTGGTGTGCTAAATATTTGGCACGGCGACCAGAGCCACGGAGTAGTCGGGAATATGATTTATAATAATACTTTCATATTCGATCAGTCGCTTGTTGCTTCCGGAGCAACCCTAATGGGCACATTAGTCTGGGGTGCTGCTGGCATGAGCCACGGAAATGTAATTGCTAACAATATATTCCATGCTAAAGGCGGTGCTTGGTTGGCTTCGCTAGAATCCTTACCTAATCCCCAGACCGACTTGCAGCTCCTTTTTTACGGTAATCTATATTATCGCGATGGACAGACGCCTTTCTATCTTTACCAAGCTGGCTCGCTCTATACCTCACTGAATCTCTGGCAAAATTCAACCGGACAGGAGGTTTGGGCGGGGCAGCGCTATGGAGTGAACGCGGCGCCTGATTTGATCAATCCCAATGGAAATTTCGGTAATCTTAGCGGTTATTGTCCAAATCCTACATCGGCGGCGCTGAATTCTGGTGAGGACTTAACTAAGTATTTTAACCCCGGTGTAAGCGATATCGTCGGTACTCCGATACCTCAGCAGGGAGCATATGATATTGGGGCCTGCGAGAGCCTTTGATCGGTATTGGCCGAAAAGATCCGCTTAACATTTTATTCAATCACTAACGTGTAAGCGGACGGTACTTAATCCTCTTTGGCGCTGTGGCCTCGGCTCCGAGCCTCTTTTTCTTGTCCTCTTCATAATCATGGAAATTCCCTTCGACCAGAACTACTTGGCTATCGCCTTCGAAAGCCATAATATGGGTTGAAATTCTATCTAAAAACCAGCGGTCGTGGCTGATTACGAGTACGCAACCTGCAAACTCCAACAAAGCGTCCTCTAAAGCTCTCAATGTATTTACATCTAGGTCGTTTGTCGGCTCGTCCAGAAGCAACACGTTAGCGCCGGCTTTAAGTAGCTTTGCAAGATGTACGCGGTTTCGTTCTCCCCCGGATAAACTGCCGACCTTTTTCTGCTGATCGGAGCCGCCAAAATTAAATCGTGCGCAGTAGGCTCTAGAATTTACGTCACGACTACCGAGTTTCAATATATCGTGGCCGCCGGAAATTTCATCCCATACGGTTTTATCGGCACTCAGCGTATCTCTCGATTGATTTACATATCCAAGCTTTACCGTGTCTCCTACCTTGATTGTTCCGGAATCTGGTTTCTCTTCCCCGGTGATCATCCGAAATAGCGTGGTTTTACCCGCTCCGTTTGGTCCGATGATTCCAACGATGGCCCCCGGCGGTATGCGAAAGGAGATGTTATCAATCAGAAGTTTATCTCCATAAGCTTTGCTCAGCTTTTCAGCTTGAATGACTACATCGCCAAGCCTTGGACCTGGAGGAATGTAGATCTCCATATCTTTCAATCTTTCTGGAGCATCCTGATTTAAGAGCTGTTCGTACGCTTGTACCCTAGCTTTGCTCTTAGCTTGCCTTGCCTTCGGACTCATTCGAATCCACTCAAGTTCTCGCTGCAGAGTTCGCTGCCGACTAGCTTCTTGCTTCTCCTCCACCGCCAGGCGCTTCTGCTTTTGCTCAAGCCAAGAGCTGTAGTTCCCTTCCCACGGGATTCCATGGCCGCGATCGAGCTCCAATATCCAACCGGCGGTGTTATCCAGAAAGTAACGGTCGTGGGTCACTGCTATGACGGTTCCCTCGTAGTTCTTAAGAAATGTTTCTAACCAAAGGACGGATTCTGCGTCCAAATGGTTGGTAGGCTCGTCAAGTAAAAGGATATCGGGCTTCCGAAGCAGTAGTCCGCAGAGGGCCACACGGCGCTTTTCACCGCCGGATAAATTTTGTACCGATTGATCGGCCGGCGGAAGGCGCAATGCATCCATTGCGATTTCGATTGTATGATCCAATTCCCAACCGTTCTTTGATTCAATCTGTTCCTGGAGTTTAGCTTGTTCGTCCAGGATTTCCTGCATCTTGTCCGGGTCGAGATTCGGGTCGGATAAGCTGTTACTGATCTCTTCGAATCGTTTCAGAAGAATGGGTAGTTCACCTAAAGCCGACAACACGTTCTCCTTAACCGTCTTATTAGGATCCAGCTTCGGTTCCTGTTCAAGGAATCCGATGCTATAACCAGGTGTGTGAGTAACCTCCCCGATATACTCCTTGTCGATTCCTGCCATGATCTTTAAAAGCGTTGACTTACCGGCGCCGTTTAAGCCGAGTACGCCAATTTTTGCGCCGTAGTAAAACGAGAGACTAATGTCTCTAAGTACTTTCCGATCAGGAGGATAGACCTTAGAAACTTTGTACATACTAAAGGCGTACTGCTGGTTCATAGAATTACGATTGAAAGTAAAATAGGGGGTGAGGATACATGAAAAAAGCCCCTCCTGGGAAGTATTTCAGCCGACTTTAAATTGGGGAGAAACTCCTATATTGTTTCAGGCATGACTGACTCTTCAATCTCCCCGGATCTAGTAAGACCCTTCCTGCACACAACGCTCGATCACACCGATTTCAAAGGAATTGGCAGCCGCTACGTCGGCAAGGTTCGGGATGTCTATTCCCAAAACGATCGAAGTATTTTGGTCGCTACGGATCGGCAGTCTGCGTTCGATATCTCCTGGTGCAGCATCCCGTTAAAGGGGCAAGTGCTTAATCAGACGAGCGTTTGGTGGTTTGAGCAGATTAAAGACTTAATGCCCACACATATACTCGCTGTTCCCGATCCGAATGTGTCAGTTGTAAAAAGCTTGAGAATGCTAAAAGTCGAAGTTGTAGTTCGAGGGTATCTTGCCGGGTCGACGGGAACATCGGCTTGGGTAAATTATAATAAAGGGGTGAGAGATTTTTGCGGAAACCGGCTCCCAAATGGAATGGTTAAAAACCAGCAGTTTGCTTCCGGCCCAATTCTTACGCCGACGACTAAGGGTGAGCATGATGAGCTAATTGATCCTAAGGGCATCGTTGCGCGAGGCCTGGCTACTTCTACTCAGTGGGAGGAGATTTCGGAAAATGCGCTAAGACTCTTTAAGCGCGGACAAGAGATCGCATCGAAATTCGGTCTAATATTGGTCGATACGAAATATGAGATGGGGTATGACAGAGAAGGTCGCTTAACCATCGCAGATGAGGTTCATACTCCAGATTCTTCTCGGTTTTGGATCGCTTCAACATATGAAGAGAGAATGTCTAAGGGGTTAGAGCCGGAGAGTTTAGATAAAGAATTTTTTAGGTTGTGGTTACGTGAACAGGGATTTGATTACGGGAAACCTAAACCAGAGATTAGTGATGATGTGCGGGTTATGCTGGCGCTAAAGTACATCAGTCTGTTTGAACGGCTTACAGGAAGGAGATTTGAGATTCCTAAAGATCCGAATGTGGCGGGAAGGATCGAGAGAAACCTCGCCGAATATTGGATCTAATTCAGGGTCGTTGAAATCCGCGGGCCTTACCTTGGTGCATGCACTACCGGCAAACTCCTTCCCACTGACGGACGGGCAAGTGTCGGATTTTTTCTCATCCATTCCTGAACGAACCAGAGCTGGCCGCAGCCCCCTCCAATATCATCTTGTCCGGCTGGATCAAACATCCGGGTGGAAAATCCACGCTGGATTAACTTAGACTGAAACGATGCGGCCAATTCACGCTGCCTTGCATTGGCTGCAGCGATGCTTTCATTGCGCTCACAGATCACTGAAATTGTAGCTTCCCAGACTGAAGGGTCAAAAAGGGCAGTAAGCCTCTCTGCGTCCTCGTGAGAGGTATTTCCCGGATGTGCGCAGTAATTAAAGAAAGGACGGCGTCCAGTGCTTTCATGCCAGTGCAGGCCCTCAGCAGCAATTTCTCGAAGAGTGAGTTTTTGCTTGAAGGGGACAAGTGCATTCCTGCGCTCGTCAGTGCTTTCATGAACTGAAAACTGCAGTCCAATTTTAGGGATTGCTTTAGATATCTCGCGAAGCGG
>CAZJXY010000370.1:0-4290 GCA_964549925.1 uncultured Bdellovibrionales bacterium
GATGGCACACGTTATCACTCCGATATGCGTGCGCGCCTTAAAGAACTCTCGGATTCAATGTGGAAGAAGGATAAGACGACCGTAAACATAGCTGTAGAAGTTGAGGGATTCGTTTTTCAGACTGTTAATGCTGAACAAACTTACTCCACCGCCGAGGGGTTTAAATTTGTCTCAAGCGGTGGTTATTATAACTCGCTACCGAAGGACCCCCTAAAGCTATTTATCGATGGCTTTGCCGAGGCGCAAAGAGCGATGGGATTTGAAAATGAGAAAGATCACCCTGAGGTTGCTCCCTCTCAGTTTGAGCTTAATTACTCATACTGCGACGCACTGGTAGCAGCAGATCAAATCCAGCTCTACAAGCTCTTGGCGCGCCAAGTTGCTGCCAATATGGGGATGACCGCTTGCTTTCTTCCAAAGCCGATCAAGGGAATTAATGGGAGCGGCATGCATACGAATATGTCCTTGGCTAAAGATGGAAAGAACCTCTTTTACTCAAAGACCGGCCAAGACGGACTATCTGATATGGCTTGGAACTTTATCGATCGGATCTTGAACAATGCAAATGAGATCTGCCTTGTGATGAATTCAAGTGTGAATGCTTATCGCCGTTTAGATCCCAACTACGAAGCTCCTAATCAGATCAAATCGTCTGCTGTGGATAGAACCTCGATGATCCGTGTTCCTCTCGGTAACGAAAAATCAGCGCGAATTGAAGTACGCACTGTTGCTCCGGATGCAAACCCGTATCTTACTTTCTACACACTTGTAAGAACTGGATTAGAGGGCCCGATGACTGAGCAGCTAGATAGCGAAAGTCGTAGGACAAGAACACGATTCCTTCCTTCAAACATCTATGACGCGATTAGACATTTTAAAGGAAGTGAATTTGTGCGCTCGCTATTGGGAGAACAGACTCATGAGAGATTCTGCGATCTAAAGCAGTCTGCCGCAGACAGATGTCCAAAAGAGCTTGGACATACGGTAAAGGCTGAGGAGATCCTCTACCACCATGAGGTGACCAACCAATTGATCTGGAAATCATTCTAGTTAAAGCCCTGATATTGCTATAGTTATTTGTTTCTCCGAACGCCACCACAATGGTGGCGTTCGCATTTTTGCATTTCTTGACTAAGCCTCACGCAGGGCGTAAATTCTAATGGCCGTAGGTACTTGCCCGTTGTGATTCAGAGCAAAAACGCTCAGGGAGATAGTTGGTTTTAATAAGTCATTTTGGTTGCGGGCTAAGCGATTAACTTAAATATTTGGTGTGAGAACTATGACCTCTAGCAATATGGGGAGAATTCTTATCAACGCTGTGGTGGCAACTTGGTTACTTTGTGTAGCCGCTCTGCCCGCAACTACACTTGCTCTTACCGATCCTCCACAAGCTTGCGAAGGAGGTCCAGCGATCGGAAATGGAACCTCCCATGCATTTCGACTCGATGCAAACGGTATCGATTATGTGCCAGATCCGTCACGTGGGGGGCTGCACTTCACAGAATTTGCAAATGGCACGGCTCGCCTACAGGGCGGAATTATGCGCGCAGGTAATAACAATAAAAAGTTTGATGTATTGATTGAACTTTCAAGTCGAGTAAATCAGGGTGATCCGAGTTTTGCGCCTCCCGGAGCACCATTTAAGGAGCTGCCAATTTGTGACTATGTTGATGGAGTCCTTCTAGGCTGTGTTGAGCCGGGCCCGATTGATCCAAATACTTGGCACTATTACACAGCTTTGAGTGGTATCCTCACCGGTCAGGGAGTATATCAGGGCGGTGCAATTGAATTGAGCTTCGTGCCGATGATGGCTTACCTTCAAGTTGGTACGGGAGCGAATGGGAAGACTCTTGCCTATGGACTTTCCACTTGGTTTGACGGAGAAGTTTTGTCGCAACCGAGTAATCTTTCGTATCGCCTCTGGCCTCTTGGAACGGAAGGTTACTCGCACGGGGATGTTAACATTGACCTAGAGTGCGAAGACACAGATCCTCCGTCGTGTGAGGCATTCTTCCTATCTGATAACAGCTGTTCAGATGGAACAAACACAATTGTTGTTCAAGGTATAGGCTCACCGAACTCATTGACTTTTGAGTACGACTGGTCGGCTGACTGCGGTGGCCGGGCTGTGACCATTGTTGAAAATGGTAATCAAGCATCAGTTACTCTAAATGAGCCGCTAATTGATGAGCAAGTAACTTGTAACTTGACGCTAACAATGACCGATCAGTTCTTGCGTCAGACCGTCTGCGGGACTAGCGCCCCAGTGTCGGCTTGTGAGTTAGGCTGTGACTCCTTTGACGTACAGGCTAATCTAGCCAAGTTAGATGGTAACACTCATCTGCAGAACCTAAATGTCAAAAAACTAGTGAAGTTGCTGCGGCAGACCAGCGGAAATGAAAAGGCCGGGATGAAAGAACTAAAGCAAGCTGAGGATCTGTTTGCTGAGAGTTGGAGTAACATTTGGACACTTCCTCCTGTGGCTGTACAGTGTACGAACGAAATATTGTGCGTATCGGTAAGCAATGAGCCAACACTCTCGCTGCTCGAGGAAAATTCACTCTCTTTTAGAGAATTGTCTAAGAGCCTAAACGTACGCGTCTTAAAGCGAGCCAAGGGTGATGCTGTGACCGCTAAAAAGTCGGTCAAGCTGGATAGTAAGGCGGCAGCTTTACACCAAGAGAACTTGGTGCTTACTGACGGCTATCCAAGCTCTCAGAGCGTTTGCCCGGATTAATTGGTAGAGGCATAAATTTAGTTTGGGACGGCAGTATCCTAGTTTGTTAGGGTACTGTCTTTCTCTGTTCCAAATTAGCCATTCTGCTATAGCATCAAGAAATTATGAGCCTCGGAAAAATCCTAGTCGTCGAAGACGAACCTTCGATCGCTGACAACATAACCTACGCCCTCGCTACTGAGGGATTTACACCAATCTGGGTCTCTAAAGGATCTGAAGCGCTTAGTCACCTTAAATTGGATCAATATGCTTTGGTTGTTCTGGACGTCGGACTGCCCGACACGAACGGTTTTGATCTATGTCGGGAGATACGAAGATTTAGTCCTATACCGGTCATCTTTCTGACTGCAAGAAATGACGAAGTGGATCGGATTGTGGGGCTCGAGATCGGAGCTGACGACTATCTCTCCAAACCCTTTAGTCCAAGGGAGCTTGCGGCGAGGGTCAAAGCAGTGCTTAGGCGGGGTCTTGTAACCGTTGATAGGAGTGCAAAATCAGCTCGCCTTCCGTTTAAAGTCGACGAGGAACGCCATTCGATTTCATATTTTGAAAGCGCCTTGGAACTCACCAGATATGAGTTTCGACTTCTGAAGGTATTAGTCTCTAGGCCGGGATGGGTGTTTAGTCGTGACAAGTTGATGGAGCTTGCTTGGGAGGACCCAGATATGAGCCTTGATCGAACGGTCGATGCGCACATCAAAACTCTCCGAGCGAAACTGAAAAAAATAACGCCCGCTGAAGAGCCTATCGTTACCCATCGCGGGGTCGGGTACTCATTAAAGGAGAATTGGTAAAAAAGCGGTGAAGATTCGCACAAAGATCCTGATCAGCCTCTCCTTGGTTTTAGCCTTGGGATTTTACTTCCTAGTTGATTGGATTCTTGAGGACGTAAAGCCAAGATATCGTCAAGTTGTTGAAGAATCCCTGATCGATACCGCTCACACTCTCGCGACCATTATCGAGCTTGAATTAGAGCAGGGGAAGCTTGATCTCGATACATTACGTACTGTCTTCGCTAGGGTTTACGATCGGAGGTTTAGTGCAAAAATTTATGAGTACTTAAAGGATCAAGTAGACCTTCGTGTCTATGTAACAGATGAGCGTGGAATTGTAATTTTTGATTCAGTTGAGCCGGAAAATGAAGGGAGCGACTACTCGGAATGGAATGACGTTTTTAGAACATTGAAAGGGGAGTACGGAGCAAGAACCACTCGCGACAATTCAGAGGATCCTCAAAGCACAGTACTCTATGTTGCGGCACCGATTCATCGCGATGATGAGATCGTAGGATCTGTTACTGTCGCCAAGCCAACTTTTAGTTCAAATGAGCTAATTGCCAATTCGCAATGGAAGATCTTAATCGGCACGATCTCGGCATTTGGATTGATTGTCTTGGCTGGAGTCTTGGTCACGATGTGGTTTACCCGTCCGATTGAAAACTTGGCCAATTACGCTCGGGCTATCGGCCGTGGGGAAAAGGTAAAACTTCCGAAGCTAAGCGGTGTTGAAATTTTATCGCTGGGACAGGCATTTGAAGAGATGCGAGATGCTCT
>CAZJXY010000371.1:0-4257 GCA_964549925.1 uncultured Bdellovibrionales bacterium
AGTTTCAAAGGTTGAAGGTACGCACATAACCTCGGGTTATGCGGTGTCACTCTCACGCCCTGCACGAGATAGAGTTGGTGGGGTTATCAGGTTTTTCCTTCTTTTGATCGTAGTAGTCGCTCCGCTTCTTTTTGGTGCAGTTCATCAATCTGTTTACCTCACGATCGAATCACTTATTTTCGTATCGCTACTTGTAGTTGTTTCACTTCGATTCGACTCTCTTCTTGAGGCATTTGGCTCACGGTTCTCCAGGTTAGTGTTGGGAGCGCTTATTGCGTTTGCGCTAGTTGCAATCGGGTCATTGTTGGCTCAACGTTTTTTTGCTTCACCTCATCCGGTACTCTCGTCGGCTTCAACGGCCTCTGGATCCTATTTACTACTTACTTCGATTCGCACGGTATTGTTCTCGATTTCGTTCTTCGTGGTCGTGAAGTGGGTCTTGCACCTTTCCGCACGAAATCCCAGTAGACTTATAAATTGGATCGTTGTCTCGTCATTATGCGTTAGTCTTACAGCTATTTCCCACTGGTTCTACGATAACGGTCTTTTGTTTTGGACTTTTGAACCTGATAACGTTTTTGTAACTGGGCGTGCTAGGTGGCCATTCGTTAACTCAAATCACCTCGGAATTTTCATGCTTCTCTGCATATTTCCGCTACTGGCACTAGTGGAGAGGCTGATCTTTGAATTTCGATTGAGTCTCAAATCCAGGAAGGTAGTAAAATTATCGGACCTTGTCTCGGATACCAGAAACCAAAGCAAGTGGTTCTCAATTGTGTTCATCGCTGTACTTATAGTCTGCTGTCTGGTAGCACTTGCCGGATCGCAATCAAGGGGGGCATGGCTAGGAGCTGGAATGAGCCTAGCTCTTTATCTATGGGGGAGCGCCGCGATCCTGAAGTCTTCTATGCTTAGCCTCGAAGATCCGGCTCCGAATGCTCGGAAGGATCAAGAGCGTGATAGTTTGAGAGGTCGCAGGCGCAGGAAGTCGAGGTTCGACCAATCAAATAGCTTAAATCAACTTCAGGAGGGGCTAAAGATTTTGCGCCGTATCTACCGCCCCCTCCTCGGTATCGCCGCCGTGCTAATCCTCTCATTTTTCCTAAACGAAAAGGGTCGCGAATTAGTGGAAGGCCGAATTGAGTACGGTTTGCTCTACACCAAAGACGATATCCGCTGGAACATGTATCAAGACTCTTGGCCGATGTTTCTCTCGTCACCGCTGGTCGGGATCGGGCTTGGAATGTGGGAATCTAAGTTTCCTAAATTTGTCTCGTTAAAGCTCGCGGATTTGGACCCAGGCTATCTGCACTCCGATCCGCTGCAGCTATTAATCGAAGTCGGAGTGCTAGGCGTCGCTCCGTTGCTGCTCATTTTTGCACTGGTATTGATCCGTTCGGTCCAATTGGTTTTTAAACCCTCGGGCACCGAGACTGTCCCGATTCGGTTGAAGTTACTCGGTGGCATGTGCGGGTTACTCGGAGTAATAATCGCAAGTAGTTTTGATTTCCCATTTAGAATTCCGGCCATACTTTGTTTGTTTTTGGCCCTACTAGCGCTTCAGATTCGAAACATCGAGCGCGTTTCCATTTAATCTCAGCCGGGTACGAGAAAAAATCAATCAAACATGGGTTTGATTTTTTGTCTATTTGGCGATTAATTGAACCTTTCTTAACATTTACTGGATCTGATGTTATGGGAGCCAAAGAAAATTATTAGTAAATATTGTTTCGAATCGGGTCGATTATAGGTTGTGCCCAAAATTGTTTGTTCGGTTTAGGCTCAGAAAATAAAGAACTAAGCGTAGCGATGAGAAGAAAAGGAAATTCGCCACTAGACTGCTTAAGGAGGCTTTGGATCTCTTTTGCCCTGGCGCTTTGCCTTGGCTCTTCTGTGCACGCAACCCCTGCGAGCTCTCCTCTTAGAATTTTAGATTCCCAAGGTTTTACTAGAGCCGCAACGGAAGTTGGCGCTGGTGAGAATGCGACTTTGACAGTCGAAGTGATCGGTGCAGATGGCTTAGCGGCTGAAGGCACTACCGTAACTCTCACATCAACAACTGGTGAAACCATTACTGCAGTTGTTGGTGCTAACGGAGTTGCAACTTTCGAGGGAATCGCTGCTGGAAGTTGGACGATTGCTTCTGCAACCCCAGGCGTTACTTTCGCCTCGGCCTCGCTTGGAGTAGCCGGAGGGGCCGCCTTAGGTGGTGGAGCCCTTGGTGCCGCCGCTGCTGTGGCTGCTGCTGGTGGCGCAACGGCAATCGCTGTTAATGAATCCAATAATAGCAGCGACGATGATGACGATTCCACTCCCGGAGGTGATGACGATGATGATGATAACGATGATAATGTCACACCCACACCGACCCCAATTCCAACCGTAACTCCTACCCCTACTCCTCGACCACCTTCTGGAGATGATGACGATGATGACGACGACGATGATGATGACGATGACAATCTCTCACCGTCTAGCTAGAGCGAATTAAAGGGGGATAAGGATAATCTTTATGTCAGCTCGGTTCGAGTTTGGAAAGAACTGGGCATCCTTCTTAAGCAAGTTATCGCAAGTCCGCATACTGCAGGCTGAAGAGTCAATCAGACGCTACACTGGTGAGCCAACTCTTAAGGGTAAGCGTGTCTTGGACATTGGCTCTGGGAGCGGATTATTCTCGCTCGCAGCCCGGCGCCTTGGAGCTAAAGTCTATTCTTTTGATTACGATCCAAATTCAGTCGAGTGCGCCAGGGAGCTAAAGCGCAGATATTTCGATAACGACCCGGATTGGGAGATCTCCCAAGGTTCAATATTAGATCAGGACTTCGTCGGGCGGCTCGGTACCTTTGATTTAGTGTATTCATGGGGTGTGCTTCACCACACAGGTGAAATGCATAAAGCATTCGAATATGCCGCGCGCTGCGTATCGAAAGATGGGTTACTTTATATAGCGATCTACAATGACCAGGGCGTTCCTTCTAAGTTTTGGTGGCTAGTAAAGAAAACCTATGTTTCTTCCCCTGCTCCCGTCCAATTTCTGCTCGCCGCTATTTTTTGGTTCTACTTTGAACTTCGAGCATTTGTCGTCCGAATACTGACTCTTAGAAACCCGCTGCCATTTAAACGTTGGCGCGAGCTTACCGAAGCACGCGGAATGTCGGTGTGGCATGATCTAGTAGATTGGGTTGGGGGTTTTCCATTTGAAGTGGCAAAACCAGAGGAAGTCTTTAGTTTTTTCAAAGCGCGTGGATTTGCTCTTGAGAAGTTAACTACTCAAGGCGGCGGACACGGCTGCTGTGAGTATGTACTTAGAAAAGTTATTTCTTGAGCGCTACCCCAAGAAACTCTGAACGGTAAGCCGCAATCCTTCCTTAATTTTCACTGAAGGCTCATATCCCAAGAGGCTTTCAATCGCTCCAATATCAGCCAAAGAATGCCTCACGTCCCCTGCCCTAAATTCAGCAAAATTAGGCTGCTCAGGAAAGTCCCTCCCGGTTAGCTCAGAAAGATTTTCTCTTATTCCCGAAAAAAGTTGCTTTAAAGAGGTCTGCTCCCCGCAGGCAACACTAAATGCGCGGTTTAAGGCCGCACGATTTTCAGTCAGAGCAGCGAGGATGTTAGCCTGGACTGCATTTGATACGTAACAAAAATCCCTACTAGTCTCTCCGTCACCAAAAATCGTCGGAGTCCTTCCGTTTTGTAACTCCTCAATCCAACGTGGAATTACAGCAGCATAAGCTCCTTCAGGATCTTGTCTTGGGCCAAAAATGTTAAAATACCGAAGTCCTACCGACCAAAGGTTCATCTGCGCTGAAAAGAGCTCGGCGTATTTTTCGTTACAGTATTTAGTTAACGCATACGGGCTAAGTTGATTTCCGATTTTACCTTCAACCTTAGGTAAATCGGGAGAATCTCCGTAGACTGAGCTAGAGGAAGCATACACAAACCGTTTTACACCATTCTCCTTTGCCGCCTGGAGCATATTAACGAAGCCTTCTACATTGGCCTGGACCGAGCTCAAAGGATCCTTGATCGATCGCGGCACAGAACCTAGCGCTGCTTGATGTAATATAAACCTACACCCGCGAGTTGCCTCCCGCGCCACTTTTCGATCGATAATATCCCCTTCTACAAATTCAAGATTCTTAAAAACTTGATCGCCTACGATAGAGCTCAGAGATTGTAAGTTTGATCTTTTGCCGGTGGAGAAATTATCAAGCCCAACCACTCTTTGATTGAGTTTAAGCAGTGTCTCCACTA
>CAZJXY010000372.1:0-4251 GCA_964549925.1 uncultured Bdellovibrionales bacterium
CTTTAGAGTAGGGTTCTGGGATGATAGTGGAACCTTAGCTAGTATTAGTGCAAAGCAAGCGGGGGTAGATCTTTTTCCACCACTAGTAAACGCTCCGAACGGTAGTCACACTATTCCAATCTCTGCGCTCAACCTCACTCAAGCCGATGCTTTAGTTAAGGTTACGGCACGAGATGCGGCAGGAAATACCCAGAACTACGAGAAAACGGTAGCCGAATTGTTAAGAGAGTGTGTAATTGCAAACGGAGGGATTCCGGATGATCCGTATGGCGATGGCGATCAGGGAGGAGACCTCCCACCTTCTGCAGGGGATGACGATGACGACCTTACCCCACCCCCAAGCACGCCCGATCTTAGCGCTGAGCTGAACCTAAAGATTAAGCGAAAGAAGGTTAAAACTGGAGAGGCGTTAAAATTTAGGATTAATTCGCCCCAGTTAGCCGGAAAGACGGTTACTGTTTATCTTTCTACAAAAGTTGGAACTACTAATATTTCAATTGAAAATTCCAGCACATCCCTGCCGCTCGGTTTAAAAAAGAGCAAGCTTTTTAAATATTCAAAGAAGAGGTTAAAATTGACGTTGAATCAGAACGGCAAGGGCAAAGTTTCAATCGTTCTCCCAGAGCAACTTTCTAAGGCCAAGCAAATTTATGCGCAGTCAGCCGGAGGCGGGGAGATGCTTTATGGCGTCTCTGCCTTACTGAGCGGTATTAAGATAGAGTGATCTATTTTTCACTGACTGTACAGATACACACCCCGAAACATCTCTGCTTCAGAGCTCCGACGGCGAAGAAGTCCATTTGAAACCTTGCCACCAGCCTTATTCCACAATTTTATTGCGTCTGGGACCGCGTCATATTGCCCTTGGTTTAAAAGTCGTAGTGCCGATGAAGTTAGAAAGCCCGCCGGTTTACCATCATCTGGATCACCAGGCCCTATGTTGTAACAGAGTGAGAGCATAGCATCGAACTCAAATTGATAAACCGGAACCAGGATCGAGTCTCGAACGATCTCTTGAAATTCCTCTAAATCTTCAAGAAACATTCTCTCGGCCTCGTCTTCGGAAATTGTCATCCCCTTGGATACTCCCCGCGTAGTTCCCCATCCAATGGTCCAAACCTTACCTTGGCACTTATAGGCTTTTAATGCAGGCGTACCACCGTTTAGGCCTTCCCATGATTTTAGGAACTCAACACATTGCGGGCTTGCCGCGAGTGTGGTTGCTGCTGCTCGTTCGAGACTATAATCAGTTATTTCAAAGTCAGCGATGGTATCAGATTGAGTCTCGGATGCGGCCGAAGTATCCGCACGATTTGGCTCTATCGGAGGGATTTCTAGAGACCCACTGGGTAGTAAAATCTCTGTTCCAATACCAATTTCCGTCGGAATCAGCTGAGGATTTAGCGCTACGATCTCGCTACTCCTTTTCCCGCTTCCGAGTGCGCGTTCGGCGATGTTCCAGAGTGTATCTCCAGAGCTAACGGTGTAGCGCTTGTACTCGGCAATCCGAGCTTGGGCTTCAGCTTGATTTAGTGGTTCGGGCCGACTATTAGTTTCTGCCACCTTAGTCGAGTCATCCTTTGCGGGCAGCCGAATTAATGTTCCAGCAGGAGGCGCAAACGGAAGATCCGGATTGAGTTTTCTAAGTTCGAGATATCGTGTGGTGTCATGCAATACCGTCTTTGCAATAGAATAAAAATTCTCGGAATTGCGCACGACATACAGATTTTCGTTATTAAGATCTAAGGTTGGACGGATTGTATCTAACTCGCGGATTAGGGGATTCTCTGGCTCAAGCCGGTCTAGGGGGAGGCGTGTGGAATGGGATGGGCCAACGCAGCTTGCGGCTCCGCTACCTAATAATACGACCCCCAACTTCTCTAACTTGTTCATTATACAGAGAGTTATTGAGAGTTTCGGTTTTAAAGATTCCTATCAAATTTAGCCCCTAACATGCCGAGAGAAGTTGTAGAACTAAGTAATAGTCTCGCAGAGTTAAGCATATGGAAAAACCAAGCGCCGAGAAGGCAGCAGATAAAGAGATCTCTCTTTGGCGTACCGTGCTTTCACAGCTCCGTACTAACGCCTTCTTTCTCGGGCCTTTAATGTATGACTCAGATCTGAGTGTTACCCCAGGAATTGAGAAGTCAATGTTGGCGGAGAGGGAGTATCTTCTTAGTCAATTAGATGATGCCTTGGAGATTTCACGCGCTGCGGAACCTATCGCAAATGAAATGCGTGAGTTTAGCGTTGGCCGGTTGGCGGAGGATTTTGCGGAAGGGTATGCCAGGCGATTCGGACCAGGACCTTCGAGTTTGATTTCGATGCATGTAGACCCAGAGCTCCCCATTTTGCGGGGCTCGCCGAATTCAATTATGCGGGTGGTAGATGCCTTAGTTCGATCGGCGCAGCGCCCTCCACTAAACCGCAAGGTAGAGATTACGTTACGCGCCAGTAGAAACAGCACACCGTATTCTTCATCGTGTCAGTTAGTAATTGCGGCGCGCGGCGCAGTTTCCTCGGCTGAAGTATATCAAGCACAGGAAGCAATTTCTGAAATATATTACGGAAATTACGCTCGCGTAATTCAAAACGCCGGGCTAGAGTTTTGTGCCGCAATTGTTGCGGCTAAGCGGCTCGGTGGTGTCGCGCGTGCCTATCGAGATAACGTTGGAACCGGATGGATTGAGTTTAGGTTTGATTTGGAGCACGCCTCCGATACGGAAGGCCGGATTTCATTGCCGACGGAACTCTACGCCTATGCACCATCCGAGACGTTACGCGACGTGCTCTTTAGACTCTGTACCTTCCACCGAATGCAGCTCATCCCGCTGGAAAAACCCTCTGAGGCTCCACGTGGACAATTCTATTTACACGAGGCGCTACAAATAAACGATAGAGTTCTGCATCAGCTTGGAAGCCTTGTAGCTCCGGAGCGAGTGGTACTAGTAGTCTCTACTACGGAGGTATCAACCTTAAGACGGTTAGCCACTATGGGTTTTAAGCATATCGTCTCTGTTCCGTTAGTTTCAACTAAGGTACTTCGAGCCGTTAACGGACAGGATCCATATCAGCTTCCAAAGCATGGATTGACTTCGACTGGGAAGAGAAAGCTCAGAGTCCTGATAGTAGATGACGTTCCAACCGCGCGAATTGTGCTACGGGATTATCTTGAGACTGAAGGACACGGGGTCATAGAGGCCTCTGACGGGGCGGAGTTTGTGCTAAGAATACAGAAAGGTGAAGTTTTTGACTTAGTTTTTTGCGATTTTACAATGGGCCATATGGATGGTGCTACTGCCGTAAAGATGGTGCGAGAGCATGAGCAGCGAGCAGGAAAGCATATGCATATCGTGCTTATGACCGCATATGGCGTTACCGAAGAGCTTCAGTCGATGGGATTCGATCAAGTTTTACCAAAACCGATCGATGTGCATCAGGTGGCAAACATTCTAGATCGATTGTGCAGTGGAGAATCCTCAGTCGCCCGTTGGAATCAACCGCTTCAGATTATAGACTTAAAAGACTTAAACCATCGCTGTGGTGGTAAGCGAAAGACCATGATTAAAGTTCTAGAGTCCTTTATCGCTACTTCCAAAGAACAGCTGCGAGCGCTGCAAAATCCGGCTCTGCGGGCGGATAAGCTTGCTTTAAGTCGAACTGTCCATACGGTTAAAGGTTTACTAAGGGATGCTGGAGCGGCTAACGGAGCAAAGAGCCTAGAAAGCATTGAACGAAGTCTGACTGACCCAGGCTACAAATTCGATGATGATCTTTCATCGGTAACTCAATTAATAGAGGCATCCTGCCAAGCTGCAATTGCGGCTAAAGCTTCGCTGAACGTTGAGAGCAGCGAGGAACTGACAATTCCAACCTCAAAGGAATCAAGACCAGAAGTTCCAAGAAAACGTCAAAAAACCAAGACCTAATATTATTGGCGGCGATTAAAGCGACGCTGAATCGATCGAATACTACCTTCAATTCTTCACAACAACTTTTTTCTGTAGTACGGTCGAGCCAAGATGAAAGTGTATTCTTCGGCAAAGCACATACTGCATAATCCCACCTTTTGTGTGGGAGAAGGGGGAGCTAAGGTTCCGTATTTCGAATGTGCCGAGCGCATAGATCGGGTAAGAAAAGCACTTCAGCAAAATTCAGCATTTTCTATAATCGAAGCGAAAGAGTTCGATATGCAGCACCTTCGCGCTGTTCATGATCCTGGAGGACGTGCAGAAATTGGTCTGGGGCGTG
>CAZJXY010000373.1:0-4249 GCA_964549925.1 uncultured Bdellovibrionales bacterium
GTCATCATTGACATAATCTAATGACGTAAATTCAGGCGGTTCAAAATTGGGAGTATTAGCGTTATCTAAATCGACGTCTCTAAATGTCCTGTATCCGTCGTTAAACAACCCGGTCGAACTGTTTGCGTGATAACAATCGCGCAATGATCCTACTACTAAGCGACTTAGTCGCCTATTTCGAATATTCGCGGGTATGGCTGGAGGTGAGGTAGTAAACGGCTCTAACTGATTATTAAATCCGAACCCTGTAACTGTTGCGTGATTGCTGCCTACAGGTGGCATGAAATTAACGAATGGGATTTGAAAAACCGGTTGCATGAGATCATCGCCAGAAAGGTAATCACCACCTCCACCGGTTGATGGTCGTGCGATAATATTTGGTAAATTTGGTGTTCCATCTGCGTTCTTCGGCTGGACCAATAATATATGGGTGTTTCGACGCGTGTACCAATTTCTTGCCAGCCTTTCTACAATTGACTCAAGGAGGGTATTTCGAACCGCTATGAATGGATTATAGCAACCGAGCAGTAGCTCTCGGTGGGGAAAATACGGGGCTCCGGGGGGTGGGGGGGCAGGTCCATTTAAATCAGGGGTGTTCGCAAGACGCCTGTTGGTATTTGGTTCAATCAGTTGGGGGCGTCCAGCACTAAACACATCAAAGTTGGGATTAGCTACCAGGCTGACCTGAGGATCAAAGACAGTATTCTGGAATCCAGGATCACCAGCAGCGGCTGGTCCAAAGAGAAATCTTTGATCAAAGGCTGGTGCTCCAGCTATTACTGATTGTGGATCAAGAATATAAGTTTCAACTGTAGGGTCAATTAATAAAACTACTTGCTTGAAATCATCAAATACCGGAAGAGGACCTCTGACGCTTTGACTGTAAACGGCCTTGCCTGTCACTATCGGTGTTCCACTAAAAAACGTATCCACTGCTAAGTCCACGACGCAGCCGATGCCACCTTGAGGCGTGTCGTCATCCCAGAGGGTCGAAGGGAAAAGTGCCTGAATCGATGGTTGCTCGACGTCACCGGCGAATTCGCACACCGACGCCGGGCAAGAGCTATTCCCCAAAGAAGACACCGAAACTGGTCCTCCCGCGACGAAGGGTTGGTCTCCGCCACTCATCGGGAAATTGACGTTGGACGTGGGGCTAACTATCAAGACCCTTTGGAGAGTTGTGTAACTATTCAGCGCGGACTGGGTACCAACGGCATTCGCGATCGAGTCGACAGCACTCGCAGTGAATGGCATAAACTTAATACCAAATCCGCACAGTTCATCAGCCATGTTGTCTGCCATGGCGCGAGCATGTTTTGTCCGATTTACATCTACTGCGAATACGACCACGATGAAGATAACTACAAACGCGATGATTCCCGCGAGGGGAATAATAACGCCGGCTTCTCTCCGCCTCAGGGCATGCGATCTATGGGTTGTTGCACCATGACTATACATCAACTTAATCCATCAATCCGGGTTGAATGCTCCAGTTCTGTTAATCGTGATAACTTGCACTCCAGCCGTGCCGACGATTAATCGCAAAAGGTTTACAATCGGGTTCAAAAAAACATTGCTGGGGCGGTAGCTGCAGCTAATTCCAACGAATGTTTGATCGAAGCCCACAGCACCAAACACAGGATATGGTCCCGGGCCGGAACTCTCCATCGGATGGAGATTTCGACACAATAAGCAACCTTCCCCGCCAGCGGCTAGAGGGTCACACGGATAGCGAAGTGTCGGCCCAACACTTTGACGCATCGATTCCAAAACATAAATTAGCGAGTAAATGTATGGAGCCGGGAGAGCGGTCAAGTCAACACCAAACCAGTTCTGTGAGTCTGTATTGTATAGCCCTGAAGATCCAAAGGCCGTCGCCGCTTCCGCTGGAGTCGCGAGCAAAGCGGATATATCAGGAGGAGGATTTGACCATACTCCCCCTGACCCAGCCAGCCAACCTTGAACCGAGGGGATAACGTCTGTTCCAATGAGTTCTGCCTGACCGCGAGTGTAAGCGTGCCGAACCATGGTTACGGCATATGTGAGACTTCCCCTAGCGTTTTGCGCGACTGCAAAGAAGATAAAGATTAGTACAACTGCCAAAAATATTGGCAATGCGAGCGCAGTTTCCACCAGTGTTGCACCGGCCTCACTACCTTTGTTTGACTTAGTCACCATTCAACAACCTAGACTCTAGCGGCTCACTTATGGATGGCTGAATACAGATCCAAACCGCAATCGACTCTCAACGGCAGAACTACCGGATTACTTAATTATCTGCCTAAACCAATAGCCGATACTCATGTTATGAGTGGATATTTGGCAAGAGACTCTTGTCTTTGCTTCTGACCGACTTGGTTATCTATTGACGTGGAAAATTCTGGGAATATCAGATACTTAGTTCGTGAAGTTTTATTCAAATCGAATGACACATATTCTTTAAATTGTTCAATAACATATGTGAACGAGTGGTTTAAGCTTATTCAATATCGGACGATTTTGTAATCGTCGGTAATTAATTTGCTCGTGGGGCGCTCGGGTAGTTTTCGAGTGAGTGGCGGGAAGGTTTTTTAGGAGGTATTTTGCCTATGAGTCTGGTGAATTTCGGTAAGCCAACAGGTCAGAATGAGCGCGGTAGCGCCTTAGCAAGCGTAACTCTTTTTCTTGGCCTCTTGGGAGTAGTTGGATTCGTTGCGATGAGTAACCAGAAAATTCAAGATTGGCTTGGCCCAAACGAGATCCAGCAATTTGCCGCGAGTGCATCGGCAGCGCGTGGTGTTTCTAATATGCATAGATTTGCGTTAAATGGCTTTGCTCAGCCGAATGCTTTTCAGTTTGATAGTGAGCTTCAAGAAGCTCAAGAAGTTTACGTCGCAAACGGAGTTCCCCCAACCAATAAGCTCCCCTGTTTCCTCGTTTACTGGGTAACCGTTGCATGGGGCGCAGCACAGATAGAAGCTGGCCCGGATATCCCGTATTGTGGTGGCCCTGTCGATGGAGATTGTCCGGGAGCGGCTCAACAGAAGGCTTCAGATATTGGAGTGGACGGGATCTACATTCAGTGCGCCTACGATCCTGGGGACCTCAGCAAGCCCGTAAAGGTAACTCCCTTAGACGTTTAGCGAAAAGTCTCATCGCGGTAGCTCGGTCAAGAATTTTCTAGCCTTTTCCGATAAAACAGGGGAGAAGAGGGAAAATTGGCTTTAAGGTACCTAGACTTTAAATCTTCCCTTGTTCGTCGGCATGGAAGTTGCAGCCTTTCTTAAAGCCGGGGTTTATGTGCAATCCCCAGGGTATTTGGTTTATCTTGTTGAGGATCTACAATGGTAAGATACATTCGAGCGCTTAGCATCGTTTCTGCGATTTTCCTCCCACTAGCTGGCGCATTCGCACAACTTGAAACGTACCCGGTAGTTCCGTTTAGTTTGCCCGGAGGAACGGGTCAAGGAAGCGCGATTTCGTTATCAACCCCAGCTATGACTCCAAATATCTTGGGGTACTCTCAGGCGTTTATCGGGGTGGGTGGACGACTAGAGTTATACCAACTGAACGGGCAATCATTAGGTACTTCTAATAATGTGCTAACAGGTCTTACAGGTGACGCTTTAGGGCAGAGTGCAGCCTCGCTCGGGGATATTACCGGAGACGGTTATGCGGAGATCGCAATCGCATCGTCAAATAGAACCGTTTCCTCAAATAATACGGCTGGGGCAGTGACCGTCGTAAATCCACTAAGCATTTTAGCGGCATCTCAACCTCTCGCTGTCAATCAATCTACGCTGGCTAACCCTCCGTACCCTGCCGCGACAACAAATTGCGTATTGTCTCGCTTTTCGAGCAACTCTGGAGAGACCTTTGGATGGAGCATGGCGGTAGTCAGAAACTACCTGGTCGTCGGAGCTCCCGGTAAAAACGTCGGAGCTGTAAGCGGCAAAGGTGCCGTATATTTCTATGATTTAAGACATGGACTAAATATTTGTAATCAACCTCCGGTAACTGTCATATTATCCGGTAATGTATGTGACACTCAGAGCGGCTCTCAGAAGTGTCTAGCTCCGGCCACAAGCTCCAATGCAAAATTTGGATTCTCTATCGCAAATGTTGGAGACGTAAACAACGACGGGTCCGATGATTTAGCTGTTGGTGCTCCTGAAGAAACAGCGAACGGAGTTCCAGGAATGGGAAGAGTTAGGGCGTATCGCTTGACGCCGGGAACTAATCCTGGAGATCCTGTGACCGTGACACAGCT
>CAZJXY010000374.1:0-4236 GCA_964549925.1 uncultured Bdellovibrionales bacterium
CAAGCGAATTCTTGACCTTTTCACTCAACTCCTTCAGGCGGGTAGCGTAATCCTTCGCCGCCTTGGGATCATGAATCGAACATGGCCCGACCACTAAAAACAGTCGATGGTCCTTGCCGTCTAATATCCTTTGAATTTCCTCTCTCCCACAAAAAACTGTGTTCTCGGCAGTAGAGGTGATTGGGATGCGATCCAATACCTCCCGGGGCGTTGGAAGTAAGGTCTCTGAGAGGATGTTGGTATTAAATAACTTTCGTGAAGGCATGCCTAATGCTAGCTAGATTCCCGGGAAACCTCAAATCAGGGCGCTATCCTTCCAATAAAACCGCATCAGTTCCTCGGCCGTCATGGGGCTGAAGTAGGTCAGCCAATTGAGGATCGAAGGGGGAGTTTTTGACTATGCAATACTCCCCGGGGGCAAGCTTCAAAATATCACTGGTTCTAATCCCACGGCTGGCACCTCGCCCCACCGTGGTATTGCCTTTCAAAGTCTCGCTGGAAGAAACCCAGCGCAAGGTCGAAACAGCGGATCTACCATAGATTTGCGTCAACCTACAGGCCAACGGTGTCACTTCTCCTGCATAATACTTTACCTTCTCGTCACGCAGGACGTGATCCGGCTCAACAAAGGCGAGTAGGCGGGCGCTTTGCGGCAAAGAACAAACTCTCTGCTCTAGTGTCTCTGCAATCGACTGGTGTAGGTTATTAAAATCAATATCTTTCACATGAGTTGAGACAGTCTCTAGTCCGGCCCGATTTATCGCCCTGATTAGCTCAGCTGAATCTCGGATCAGATCATGCGAGGGGTAATAACCGCGAGCTACACCCTGACTAAAATCAGGAACACCAATATGAGTCACACCTGACGCTTGTAGATCCGGGAGTATCGACAATAAATACCCACCCAACTTATCGAGTCTAGAATCTGAGGTAATCGTACAAAGTATTACCTTCGTTCCAGAGTTAAACTGATCAACAAGATAACTTTTTGCGTCTAGAAGCTTTCCCTTAAACATAGCCCGCGCGGCCGAAAGTTCGCTTCCCTCCTCTCCCAAAACCCTCTTTAACCTCTCGACGCCTACCAGCTCCATCAAAGTTAACAGTTTTAGATTAACCAGATTTACCCCCGCCTCTGTGCGGGTATCACCGCACAATTTGTGCAGAACTACCTCTGAGAAAAGCTCTGCCGCCTCTCGACTATCCGAAAAGTAGCGGCGGCCTACAGCAATCGCCAAGTTGCATCGATCTTCAAGTGAGTCGGATTCAGATAAGATTTTAATCAACGGTTCAGTCAGCCCCACCATATCGAAACCAAACTCTCGGGCTGCGATTTCAACAGAAACTAGTGTTTGCGCTGAACTACTTGCGGCTCTGGACGGTAAAGCTTGAAGGAGTTCGTCGCTACGTATTTCGCCGATCACCGGGATAAGCCGAGATCGACAGATAGAAAACCCCGAGGAGGCCAAGTCCTCAAGATCTTGTCTTCGTTGATCGACGTCAAACTGCAAGGGGTGCATAACTAACTACAACAAACCCAACTGTCGTAATTATATGCGGAGCTTCAAAGAATATCAAACCGCCCCAAACGCTCAAATTCTCCACGATTCTTAGGAGTGAACGGCTTCGGGCTGCTCTATCTTTAGGTCATTCGCCGGTTTATTGTTTGACTTGTTGCCTTCTTTGCCAGCAAATTTTCGTCGCAGCACCGGAGAATTAATAACCAATGTCGTACTGTCATTGGCGCGTTGGTAGTCCACCGCCACGGAGTCATCCTCGATCATAAAGTACTTCTGAATCGCTGAAACGAGGTCCTTTTTAAAGTTTGCCAGCTCCTCGTTAGTCAACCCCGAGCGGTCTTGAACTAATACGAAATGCAGTCGGCTCTTGGCGAGAGACTTGCTCTGGTTCTTTCTCTGGAACATATTCATTATTTGTTCGAACACAGTATGCCTCGCTAAATAATAAATTAAACTACTCCGAGCCGACGTCCGACCCGTCCCCAAAAACTATCAGCTTCTGTGAATGCCGTAATGGGAACGCTCTCTCCACAGAGTGCCCCGGAGATGCGATTAAACGCTATCCCGGCGGCTGACTTTGGGTTGTAGGCAATCGGTTCACCGCAGTTAGCAGCAACTATTACCTCATCATCGCGTTTTACGACACCGATAATCTCTAAACCCAAAATCTCCTGGACATCAGCCACAGAGAGCATGTCCCCCCTTCGTACCATCTCGAAATCAATGCGGTTTATGATCAACTTCGGCTCCACCCCGGCGGCCGAAAGCAGTCCGATAACCCTATCGGCATCTCTTACCGAGGCCACCTCTGGAGTGCAAACCACAAGTGCCTTATCCGCACCCGCAATCGCATTCTTAAAGCCCTGCTCAATTCCTGCTGGGCAATCGATTAGGATGAAATGGAACTCGCGGCGAAAGTGTTGGATCACTTCACGCACTTCATTCTCGTCAATAACATCCTTCTCGTCCGTCTGAGAGGCTGGGAGCAGATACAAATTGTTGGATTTTTTCGACTTAATTAGAGCCTGATACGGCTTACAAACTTTCTTGGCCACGTCGACCAAATTGAACACGACCCGATTTTCCAACCCCAACATTACATCAAGGTTTCTCAGTCCGATGTCGGCATCAATTACCAGGGTTCTCTTGCCACGCAAAGCCAAAGCCGCACCGATACTCGCGGTCGCTGTGGTCTTTCCGACCCCTCCCTTACCGGAGGTGATAACGTATACCTCGCCCAAACCTTTAAGTGGTTTAGCCGGAGTTCCGTTTGACATGCTCATTTCATCTGTTGGGTTTTCTGTATCGTCCATGTTAGTTCCAAAAAAACGTTAGGTGTTCTAGTGAAAATCCTAAAAATTAAATCGCCTTACGTAACCATCCGTGCTTGGTGCTAAAAGGCTCGACCACGATTGTCGTTCCATCCACTCGAGCAAGTTCAGGCTCACGACGCCCGTCCTCTGCTCCACGTGAAATTACACTGCCGATTCGAAGCTGGGTCGGCTGTAAGCTCAATGCAAAAATTATTCTACCACCGCCGGTCTCCTCGTAAGCACCGGCGTGAGCAACACCGCGCAGTGTGCCTAGAACTATAATATCTCCACCAGCCACGATTTCAGCGCCGGGGTTCACATCACCAATTAACACAACTGAATGCTCGCTTTCGATCCGCTGACCGGAGCGCAAAGTGGCATAAATTACCCGACTATCCGGTTCATCCCACAACAAAGGATCAGAGATTACTCTGGCAGGATCAGCCGCAGCGCGAGACGATGATCGATTTACCCCTATCGGATCAATCTCGTTAATACCGTGAAACAAACTCTTGGGCCGCTCGCTCTCCCGCTGCGGCTCAACCTTACCCCCCCTTCCAAGATCACGTCCAGCAACTTTTCTGCCGGTACCAGTGGAGGGAGTCGAACGGGACACCAAATCGTCATCAATCAAGCCGTCAAAATTCTCGATCCGCATCCCCTCCGAGGAAATCGTCGATCCCTCGCTTACGTTATCTTTGGTTATCGATGAGCGTAGCTTCGAGCTGCGAACGATAACTTTATAATCAGTCTGCAGCAAAGAAGAAATTTCTTCAGCAGCGTCATTTTCTGGCTTAATTCCAACCCACTCCAACGCCACCTCATGTCCAGCAAGAAAAGATCGGCGGGGCTCCATAAACTCTGAGACTGCGGTGCGCAAACTATTGCGATCTATTCTGCCATCAAGCCGAATGACTAACCCGTCAGCGGTGCCTCTAGCGGTGACAACCCCTCCTCGCCCACTATCAAGAAGTGTCTCTGCCTCGTTTTCCATTAAAACTTATCCCCGTCGAACAACATTAGTTTATCGACTATTTGCTAAAATAGTCGCTGCCTTCTTACTTTAAGTAACTTATAGCTGGCGTACTGTAGCAATAATGGAATACCGTTCGCAAGCGTTTTGAGGGGGTTGCAGAAGAAGTATTTGTATCAGTATCGAAGTCCTCTTTCATTAGCTTGTACTTCGCTCGCTCATATCCCATAATACTTAGTGTTTTCTATATTATCTCCCTGATTGATCAGATGTTTTTACCTTTCAAGCTTAAAGTATCAGCTCCCCTCCTGCCTATTTTGATAGCTATAGTTATCCACAGCCGCCTACCCGCGGCCGTTGGACAACCATCCCCATCCGCTCCTCCCACCCCGATAGTCACATCTAGTGGCGAATCTGCGGCGGCTCCGGGCCA
>CAZJXY010000375.1:0-4234 GCA_964549925.1 uncultured Bdellovibrionales bacterium
CAAAAGCGTAGGCGCTCACGCAGAGCTAAAGAGAAGATGCTCGAAGGGAAAAAGGAGCGGGCTGAAATTAAGAATTTACGAAAAAAGGTCGACGCGGAGTAGCTTTTCTAGAGCTTGTAAAGATTTTCTCTGTTCATAAGTTCAGCCCGTGATTTCAATTTCTGATCGCTAGATTTGAGAGCATTTTCCAAAAAACTTCGGTTTTTGATGATAAAATTTCTCATCGACTCAAACGGATCCCTCAAATACTCCTCGACCAATTCGAACTGCTGCTTATTGATATAACCGAGGCCTAAGGCCTGTTCGAATAGGCTCCGATCAATCGAAAAGAGAGAAAAGCACCCCATAAGTCCAGCCTTTTCCAAAATCTCTTTTCCACCTTGCTGCCGATCAACTCCATTGACACTCCAAAGCAGCTTCCCTCCAATTCTCTCTAAAGCTGGAATCCATTTACCGGTGTAGCTAGAAGCCACGGTCAATAGATCAGCAACATTTAGCACTCTGGCACCAGCAATATTTTGTACAGGAGTTCCGGATCGATCGATAATCCCCAAATCAGTATAGATGTATAGGCATGGAATGTTTAGCTGCTTAGCAACAAGTGGAGCGAAAAACCAGTCCCTACGCTGCCCGCCTGAGACAAAATCAATATTTGCTACTCCGATTCGGCTTCGAATGCACTCACAAAATGCTTCGATTGTCTGTGCGTAGATCTTGAAGCCGCGGCTTACCCCTTCGAGCTCCGCCTCAAGTAACGCTGGGAAGGAATTTCTCGGCTCTTGCTTTTGATCGATAAATTTAAGAATTTCTTCGGCTCTTTTTTCACCACCGCAAAGAAAGTGAGTGTTAATGTAGTACGGGCCGATTAATCCCGAGGTGTAAAAGAACGGTTTATCCGCCGGAGCAATTTTTAAAGCTGAAGTTTCAAATAACCAGCCTAATTCCGCTCCCATATTAGGCGCTAATCCCCCGCGCCAAGTTTATTTCGGAACGAAGCCGTTCAGCCTTCTCCCGGGCTTTCTCGGCAAAATCACTACCAGCAGATGCAAAAATAATCTCCCGTGATGAATTTATGATTATTCCATCTCCCGCTTTATTTTGACCGGCACTAACTACTTCTCTAACATTTCCTCCTTGAGCTCCAACCCCCGGCACGAGAAACCAGGCATCGCCTAAAATCTCTCGGATCACTCTTAAGTCTTTTGGATAGGTTGCACCTACTACCGCACCCACTCGTCCATTAAATTTTTTATTCCATTCCGCCACTTTTCTTGCCACCTTTAGGCTCACCGTTTCACCATCCTTGGTCACTAAGTCCTCAATCTCTATAGCGCTTGGATTTGAAGTCTTTACCAAGACAAATACCCCTTTTCCCTCGAATTCTAAGAATGGAAGCACAGTGTCTGATCCCATATACGGGTGTAAGGTCACAGCGTCGACTTTCAGATCATTATAACAGCTTTGAGCATAAAGCTTACTCGTGTTACCAATGTCACCGCGCTTAGCATCAAGGATTACAGGGATGTGACTTGGGATATGTTCAATTGTTTTTTTTAGCGCTTTCAGCCCATCAATTCCGTAGGCCTCATAAAAAGCCATATTTGGTTTGTAGGCACAAACAAGATCTTTTGTCGCATCTATAATCGCGCGATTGAATTCAAACTGTTTTATGGATGCTGGCAGCTTTTCGCCATCGCTATCTAACCCCACACAAAGAAGGGAGTTGTTGCCTTTGACCACGAGTTTCAGTTTTTCTAGAAAGCCTGTCACGATAACCGAGCATACGGCAGGTCTTGATAGAGCTCAAGTTTGATCGGGGAATTATTTGGATTTGGGTGAAAATGTTCTGGTTAAAATGACTGTGATCAGAATAACACCACCGAGTACCCCAATTCCCCAAAATGGATTTGAGCTCAATACGCTAAATGTCTCTCTTGGCGCGTGCCAAGCTGCCAAAATCGCGGCGAATCCCAACAGTATCGAGGCTAAAACCGGCACATACAAAAGCGATCCTAGAAGAATTATTCCGCCCCTAATTAGGCCGACATCAGACCACCGCGATATCGAGTATTCTTTCTTCCCGATCCCAATAAATACGGTCGGGATGATGCGCTCATCTCCGCTTGGGTCTTCGACGCTCCCGGAACTCGGCACCATATTCAAGGTTTCGGCATATCGAATACACGGAATCCCGAGAAGGCTGACTTTCTCTTCTTTTTTGAGGATTATCCCGTCTATCGAATGCACTTGGCACAGAGCCGAAATCACCGAATGCAGCGCTGAATCGGGCTTTTGGCTTGCAAACCAAGAAAGTTCATAAAGTGCCACGTATGGCTCAAGCAGTCTAGATATCTCTCTCCTCGCCTCTCCTGGAGAAAGTTTTCCACTTCTTACCAAATAATTGGCCACACTTTCCCAGTCGATTTGGTCGACTGTCATCATTTTTGTAAGAGAAAACGTGGTTGAGGACATCTGATCGGAATCATTCCCCAGCTGCATATATACACCCGCCATACATACCAAAAGGAACAGCACCGCTTAGCTCTCGCCAAACCGCTCCAAAGATCGCTATTGACTGGGATCGCAAATCTAGTGCCAATTACTAGAGCGTGCTCAGATCTTTGCGTAATCGTTTGGGTTTTTGTCAAAAAGATCCAGAATACCTCGCATCTCAGAGGTTCTGGGCAAATGGGCCTGATTTCTGAAGCTGTAGGGGAACTAATGTTGTTACCAATCTCTTTACTGGCTTAGCCGCCCTAAAACCGAGAGATAGATCTTTGAGAGTTTGTCCAGCTCCTCAACCTCGATACACTCGTCAATCTTATGAATAGTGGCATTGATCGGACCAAATTCAAGCACTTGGGGACAGGTTTTTGCGATAAATCGAGCATCTGACGTGCCGCCGCTGGTTGAAAACTCAGGGGTAACTCCACTTACTTCGGTCACACAATCAGAGAAAAGTTTGGTAAAATTTGATTGTTGAGTAATAAAAGGCTCGGCTGAGAGTCGCCATTCTAAACTATACTTCCCCTTTAGCTCCTTTGCGCAGAGCCCTTCAGCGTTTTTTTTAAGCTTATCGGCTGAAGTTGTTGCTCCAAATCTAATGTTAAAACCGACACTCAGAGTGCCAGGCACAACATTTTCAGCTACTCCTGCACTGACTGAGGTAATTTGAAATGTAGCAGGTTGAAACAAGGCATCCCCCTTATCCCACTCTGCGTGCACTAACTTCTCTAAAACCGGAAGGGATTTGTGCACCGCATTTTCGGCCAGATAAGGGTAGCCGACATGCCCCTGCACACCTTCTACGATCAACTTTCCTTGCAAAGATCCGCGCCTGCCGAGTTTAATTGTATCACCGAAATTAATGCTTGATGTCGGTTCACCAACGATACAGTAATCTAGCTTTCGACCCGAATCTGAAAGAAATTTCAAGACCGCTGGAGTACCTTTACTTGGGCCTTCCTCGTCTCCGGCGATTAATACTCCCAGAGAAATTTTCGAATTCGCTTCATCTACGCTTAAAAATTGGGATACAGCCGATAGGAAAGCTCCTACTCCGCCCTTCATGTCAGCCGCTCCGCGACCGAACAATTTTCCGGAACGCACTTCAGGTTTAAAGGGCGGAGACCGCCAGGACTCCAAGTTCCCTGGCGGAACAACATCGCTATGCCCGGCAAAAGCCACTAACGGACCGGTACCGATGTGTTCTGCCCAAAGATTGTTGCAGCCACACTGATTTAAATGGGTAATCTTAAATCCCAGTTTAGAAAGAAAATCAGCGATCCAATCCTGACAGCTGGAATTGTCAGGGCAGACTGAATCAAAACTAATTAGTTTTGAGGTGATTTCAAGCGCCGAATTCATGACGTGAAAAGTGCGCATAGGGAAAAACTGGCTCCCCGGGCCGGACTCGAACCAGCGACACGGTGGTTAACAGGGGGTTTACGGTTCTTGGGGTCCATTTCGAGAGTAAGTCAACGAGCCGCCTCGAAAATTGAGAACTGATTCGCGTGAGGCAGCCAATCATAGGAGCTTTGCACATCTTGTGCTATATACCTGGAAATAAAGAAGCATCATGAACCTCATGTCAGAACCAAAGCTTAGTTGGGACGAGATCAAGAAATGCTACGATCAGGAATGGGTCGAACTCGTCGACTATGATTGGCCAGAGAGCGAACCTCATCCACGTTCGGGCGTTGTCAGGGTGCATGCGAAATCAAGAGCTTCGTTT
>CAZJXY010000376.1:0-4215 GCA_964549925.1 uncultured Bdellovibrionales bacterium
ATATCTTTCCGAATTTCTTTTGGAGCAAGGTTATAAAGTCTATGGGATGATCAGACTTGCATCGGTCAATCATCTCGATCGTATTTCTCACCTTAGCGGGAAGATCGAACTTGTATCTGGAGACCTAATGGATCAGGTCAGTCTGAACAATTTAATCGGTCAGATTCGACCAAACGAAATCTATAACCTTGCGGCACAAAGCTTTGTCCCAGCAAGTTGGGCGCAACCGGTGGTCACTTCTGAATTTACCGGTTTGGGGGTGTTGCGGATGCTTGAATCGATACGAAGCGTCGACAAAGGTATCCGTTTTTATCAGGCTTCAAGCTCAGAGATGTTTGGCAAAGTTCGAGAGACTCCACAGAGCGAAGAAACTCCATTTTACCCGAGATCTCCGTATGGAGTCTCTAAAGTGTACGGTCATTACATCACGGTTAATTACCGAGAAAGTTACGGAATGTTCGCAGTCTCCGGGATTTTGTTTAACCACGAGTCACCGCGCCGTGGACTAGAATTCGTCACTCGGAAGATCTCAGACGGTGTGGCTAAAATTAAGCTCGGATTAGCCAATGAACTGAGGCTCGGAAATTTGGATGCTAAGCGGGACTGGGGATTTGCCGGAGATTACGTCAAAGCAATGTGGTTAATGTTGCAACAAACTCAGCCCGACGATTACGTAATCTCAACCGGTGAGACCCATTCAATTCGCGAGTTTGTGCAGCTTGCATTTGGTCATGCGGGATTAGATTGGCAGCAATATGTAAAGGTCGATAAGGCGTTTCTCCGTCCGGCTGAAGTGGACCTACTGATTGGCGATTGCACAAAAGCCAAACAGAAACTTGGCTGGAAGCCGAGTGTGAGCTTTCCGGATCTGGTAAAAATGATGGTGGATTCCGATATTAAGCGCCTAACCCCATTGGCAAAATAACTCGTTTTTGAATAACCCCAACCGTAGTGGTACCATTCTTTTGGGTGGTGGGCCTTTGGAGTCTTCCAAAGCGCTTTCTTGTGTAGTGAACAATGGTCCAATTAACTTACACAGGATTGTCGTATGCTTGAAAATGATACTAATTACCTTACTAACCGCGGCGCACTGACATTCTTAGAGAGCCTTCCGGATGGCTCCTCATTCTCGATAACAGTAGGCGGATATACATTCGATCGCACTGCGATAGCAGAAGAGATTCGAGTTGAATCTGACTTGGCGGAAATTTTTAAAAACGACATAGCTCAGGAACTGTATCGTGCCTCCGGGGTGATAGTGCCAACCAAAAACTTCGAGACAGATTGGATTGAAGCAGCGATCGAGCTACGGAAGGCGGACTTTTCTGGTACTAAAGTCCCTGAGATTGAGCCGCAGAGAACCACTCTCTTGTACTAGATTTGCGAAAATTAAGAAGCGCACCCAAATAATTACCCAGATCCAGCCTTAGAATACGAATGGACCTGGTCGGGAGTTTGCAGGTCAGAATTCACTCTCTCTACATTATGCGCCCTACAAAGAAGCCGTAGGTTCTCAACCGAGTGATCGCCGCCTAAAGAATACGGCTTTATGTGGTCAATTTCCAAATCCCAGGTCGCGTCACAGCGTCTCCCATTAGGGGCGATATAGGAGCATTGCCCACGATCTCTTAAGAATACTTCATCCCTGACTCTCGCCGGGATATTGCGGCGCATCACTGGATTTTGATCCTTTGAATCATCAATAGAAGCCGCTTCGGAACGGTTATTTCGCCTGCTTTGACGATGGCTAGGCGAGCGTTTGGATAATAACAAATCGAGCGCTTCGCTAAACAGCATTTCAAGTGCCACACCGCCAGGATAAGTACCGGATAGTAACCTTTTGGCACTCTCTATTTTGGAGACTAACTCATTGCCGGCAGCAAAAATTATGCGGTGCTTATCGGCAGGCTCCCCGCTATTTGGCTGTTCAGACGATTTCAGCTTGCCCTGCCCTGCTGGTGCAACCCGAGGCATGATTACACGAATCGGACTAATTCGGTCGGGGATTGCCCCAATTACCGGGTCACTATATTTTGCAACTAGTCTTGCTACTTCACCTTGGGACTTGCCGCAAGCTAATCTCAACAGATCGTCTCGATTCTCAGGGTTAAGTACCGGGTAAAGCATTGCTAAAGTAGACAAATTTAGTGCTCGCTCTTTCAATAAACGTTCAACCTCGGGATAGCTCCTAAGTGCTCTTGCTCCTCTAGTCCGTTGACTCGCTGCAGACTCAGAGTAACCAAGCTCAGTGATACAGTAAATGTATAGGGTCGAGTAACCATCTTTTAGGTAGAGACGTCGTCGATCGATCTCATTTAAGTAATTAAGTACTGAAATAGTGCTTTGAGTTTCAGATGAAACCTTTGACTTTAGTTGATCAACTAAGGCCTGATCTTCTTCGTAGCAAAGATCGAACAGCATCAAAGTAGTCCTCGCTCAACCCCTGAGTTAATTCTAGACTTATTTAACATAGCAATTTCCTCGAAACAAGCTTAATAAACTAAAGCAATTCAAATACTTAAAGGAAACAGGAAGTAATCTTCCCGTTTGGTTTCCGTTCAAATTAACGCACAGCCAATCAAGCTTTAACCTTAAGAAGTTGGCTAAGATTACTGATTGGATTAAGGTGGCTTTGAAATTAGCTCGTACTTAGAAACAATTTTCTTTGGACGATCACCACTAGTAGCTTAATATGCAGTACTTTTTTGATCTAGATGGAACGTTGATCGATCGCGAAAGAGCCATGCGGGGTGGACTCGCTTCACTTCTTGATTTTGCACCGAAACTTAGAATTTATTCCGAGGAACAGCTAACGGATTTATGGCAGAACGCTGAGGATCGGCATTTTCCGCGATTTGAGCGTGATGAAATCTCCTATTTGGAGCAGCGTCGTGAACGATTGAGGGATGTTTTTAGCGAACAATGTGGGAATCTTTCTGATGCTGAACTAGATCAACTCTATGCCTCCTATGTGAGAGGCTATGATAGTAGCTGGGAGCTGCATCAGGACGTATTGCCTGCTTTAGCGCGTCTAGGTGATCAGCCAATGGCCTTAATTACAAACGGAGACGGTCCTCATCAGCGTAAGAAGGTCGAGAGATTCGGGCTCGATAAATACTTCGAGCGAATATTTATCTCCTCAGAAGTCGGGGCTGCAAAACCCGATAAGCGCATCTTTGAGAAAGCCTGTTCTGATATGAATGTTCCCTTGGATCAGGTAAGCTTCATCGGCGATCACTTCCCTAATGACGTACGTGGCAGCGCCTTAGCCGGGATGCACGCTATCTGGATCAATCGAGAAGGAAAACCTAAGCCGGAGGACGAGGTCTCATTCCGTGAGATTAGAACTCTTGATGAACTTCCCTAAACTACAGCTCTGAATTACTTCTTTTCTGCCGCAAGTCGGGTCCCCGATTCCTCTTTGTGTCCCGCTCCAGCTAGTGTAAGGCCGGTTGACTGACCAAGAATTAAATCACAAAGTTGCTGAGCGATGCTGAATTTACGCTGCAACTTCGGCACGGAATCGGCGTTGTAGTACGGGAAGGCATTCCTCAAACTTCCTTTGATTCCGGCTAATACATCGCGGAAGGAACCCGTCACTGGAAGCCATTGGCCTTCACCCTCAACGGTATAATTGGGGTTTACTTTACCGTCTTCCAATAGCCGCGCAGTTTTAGAAGCTTCGCCGAAGTAATAAGCCAGCATTTGTTCGCCATCTAATTTCTTCAAGGCTCCGCTTTCTAAGGTTCGAGCAGCCATCTTTCCAACCATCACACCTGAGGCTTGAAGTGCAAGAGCGACTAAGACATCAGAACCGCCATCTATTCCACCGTCAGCGATAAATGTCGGGGCACGCTCCCCAGTCTTTCGCAGCTGATAGTGCTGATCCAAAAGAAACTGAGCCTTTGAGACACTCATTAGTGCGCTACCTTGTCCGGATCCGGCTCTGGTAACAACTCTTGTTGTGCAAGGGGACCCCGGTCCGATTCCAACTTTAATTACATCTGCCCCGGCCAAGGCCAACATCAGATAACCTTCATCGGTATCTACGTTTCCAGCCATAATTTGGGTGGGGAATCCCCCCTCCCGGATAAACTCCTTCAGTTCAAGCGTTGCTGCGACTGCCTGGGCCGAGTTTCCAAGGGCGATATCAACTGTCACCCCCATAATGCCCATTTCGATCAAACGCTTGGTAAACTCGACGTGCTCAGGACG
>CAZJXY010000377.1:0-4206 GCA_964549925.1 uncultured Bdellovibrionales bacterium
GATCCTCCCCGATAAAAGCAGCGAAGCCCTCTTCTGGGACTAGGGGCGTGGCTACGACATTGTTGGTATAGGTTTTATCCGTCACCAAAAACCCAGTTGACGGCGAAGTATTTGCATTATCGTCGAAAAGAGTGCCGTTAAATACATTACTGGCATCACCGTTATCAGTTGTAACCGTAACAATAGTGCCTGAAGGTGAGCGTAAAGTAATATCAAGGTCGTCGGAGCGAGGGTGCGGAAGAAAAATAGTTAGATCAACATCCCAAATAGTTGGGAATGCGCCGCTTACGGTAATATTTGACTGGATCGTTCCGAGATTAGGGATTGCTTGACTCGCGGAATTCGAAGCAGTAGTGGAGCGGGTTTTGCAAATCGGTATCGGAGGCGCAACGGCGTGGGCAAAGGAAAATCCGAAGACGGACAGAGTGAAAAGTACAAATTGAAGCTCAATAAATCGCAATTTCACAAAGGCCTCCCGAACAAAAATCTGTGGCTAGGGTAGCAGCAGTTTGGACCTGATTCAAATTCGAAGCTCTGCTTGAATTATCAAATGGAGGGAGGCTGAGAGAGGAGCTATAACATCTTATTACCGTTCGGGATTTATCCGTATTTTCCTCAGCGACTTGTGATTAGTTCAACTGAGTTGAAGTGGTGCTGAACTGTGTGACGTGTACCAAGGAAAGACAATTGCGAGCCATGAAAGAGCAAAAAATTCGGAAACTTCCCGGGTGTTCCCCCGAGATCTCCTATGTGGACTAGGTCACGCGGTTAAGTTTTCTAATAGAAGCCATAAAGTCAGTGGGGGAAATGAGGGGGCCGATTGTCAGGTCAGATAGTAGCTAGTACAGCTAAATCGTATCCCACTGATACTTCTGATTCTTAATCAAATGATCGGCGAGCTCTACTAACCCTTCGTCTTCGTTTCTCTCAAGTCTGACAATCGTGTGATTCATCCTACTCTTTGCCTGAGAGGTAAAAATCTTGGCCATCAGAATCTCAAATTTACAACTTTCCTCTGAACTTTCTTTGATGCGCTTTGACACCCGAGCCAAGACGCAAAGTCCGACGAAAAGATCAATTGCAATGTCCGCTAGTCTCGCCGTGGCAAACTGCTGCCCGATAATGTCTTTGCCGTATTTCTTCAGTACATACTCAACTGCTCGCGAAAACCTGGTTGTGTACGTAGCAAAAACATCAGCCTCGGGCTGAAGCGAGGAATGCACATCTTCCAGTTTCTCTTTGCCAAACGGCGTAAGTTCCGAAAGCTTTTTTCCGGCATAACCCGAGAGCACGCCAAATCCCTTAATCGGGTCGTTAAAGATCGAGCCTAAAGATTTTGAGATGTTTTTAAGGTACTGTCCGGCGTCTTTCATCCCTGAAAGCCCGATATATAATCTTAAGATCTCATTTGTTCCTTCAAAGATCATGTTGATGCGGCTATCTCTTACCATCCTCTCGTATGGGAAGTGTCGCATAAACCCGTTTCCACCTGCGACCTGTAGCGCCTCATTAGCTACGCGCCAGAGAGACTCGGTCACAAATACCTTACTCATGGCCGCTTCCACCGAGCAGTCGTCACAGCCGGCATCGATATAACTTGCAACCATGTTCACGACGCTTTCACTGGCATAGGTATCGACCGCCATCTGGGCGATCTTACCCTTAATCAGATTAAACTCTGAGATGCTCTTTCCAAACTGCTTTCGCTCTACGGCTTGCTTTGCAGCCCGTTGAATTGAAGCCTTCATCCCACCGATACATCCCCCACCGAGTCCGGTTCTTCCGTTATTTAAGATCGCCATGGCGACCTTAAAACCGTGGCCTTCCTCACCAAGCAGGTTTTCTTTAGGGACAATTACGTTATTAAATTCGACCGTGGTTGTAATCGAAGCACGAATCCCCATCTTATCTTCTTTCGGTCCGGTGGTAATGCCGGGAAACGCTCTCTCAACAATGAATGCAGAGAGTTTTCCGGTCTCGGAATCGGTGCGGGCAAATACTGTATAAAATTGAGCGAATCCACCATTGGTGATCCAGAGCTTCGAGCCGTTCAGGGTCCAAGTTCCATCTGGATTCTTAGTAGCTTTTGTCTTTATCGAGGCAGCATCGGAGCCCGATCCGGGCTCGGTTAAGCAAAACGCCGCGATCATCTCCCCGGTTGCTAATTTGGGGAGGTATTTCTTCTTTTGGGCATCCGTGCCAAAGAGGAGAAGTCCCTTCATCCCAATCGAGCTATGTGCTCCAAGGGTAAGAGATGTTGAGGCATCGTAAAAAGCGCTCTGCTGCATGACCCGAGCGTACCCGGCATTCGAAAGTCCAATTCCCTCGTACTCCTCCGGGATAATTACTCCAAAAAGTCCGAGCTCTCGTAGGGTTTGTACGTACTCTTCTGGTTGCTCCCCTTTTTGATCCATCGAGCGAAACTCCTCATCCCGCCCTTCCATAAACTTATCAATTGACTCTAAAACGAGTTTTAAGGTATCCCGCTCCCCTTCCTTATAGTCCGGAAATGGAAAGATGTTTTCTTCATGAATATTCCCGAGAAAGAGTGATTTAGCGACACTTACCTTTCTATCTAACCTTGGGTTAGAGCTACTTCCGCCGTTATTGCCCATCTGATCGTCTTTATCCTAAGAAGTGAAAATATCAACAACTCTTTAGATGTTTTCGTAATCAAATAGCTACAGGGAATTTGGGGCCATAGGGTAATTTATAAACAATCGTTTGATTTAGGTCCCCTTGGAGTAGCTGACTCATTTTGTTAGCGTATTTTAGTCTATGTCGATTAGTTATCATTTGAATTTAGCAGCTTTGATGGCTGCTTTTCTTTTCACTTTGGGCGAACAGGTCATAGCTGAGGATCCGGCAAAGCAGGCTCCGCAAATTCTTTCGGCTGAAAGCGTACCCAACATTGTCGGTGAGCATCATGCTCTACCAGGAAAGAGCTACACTGTACGCGATATCTCCTTCGTTGTGCGTGATATCTTTGATGGAGAAGGACTAAACTCCTTCTATCGTACAGCGAATTCTTTAAAAACTACCACGCATGAAGAGGTTCTACGGCGTGAAATGTTAATTAAATCGGGACAGGTTTACGATAAATTTTTGATCGAGGAGAGCGAGCGGTCGTTACGTAATTTACGCTTCGTAAGGAACGTTGAGATCCTTCCAATCTTTGATGGTGACTACGTAGATCTAAAAGTTGTAGTTCAAGACACGTGGACCTTAATCCCAATTTTAAATTACTCCTCAGGTGGAGGTAATACCCGTGAGACGATCGGAATTAGCGATACCGACGTCGCTGGGTTAGGCAAATCTATAGACTTTCTTTACGATAAAGACGGAAACAAGGAGGAGTTTGCTGGTGTTTACGCCGACCCGCAGTTGTTCGGTACGCGAAAAAGTTTGATTTTAGCTTACGCCGATCGATCGGATGGGTATTTTTTAAGTGGAGGCGTGGGAAGGCCCTTCCGTGGCTTAGTTGATAAACAATCGTGGGACGTCAGAGGCTTGAGTGCTGATACTATCGGAAGACTATACGAGAATGGTGACGAGCGATTCATCTTCCGCCAAGAACTGGTTGGTTTCGGCGGAAATTACACGATTACCCGTGGTAACCCAGAAGTTGTGGCGTTTCGATATTCGGCCGGGTACGATTTTGAAGATGCCGACTTTACTGAGGCAGATGCCCAGGACTATGAGGATGCTGATGTAAATCCAGACTCCGTCATTCAAGATCCTTCCTTGTTGGCAGAAGATAGACGTTTTAGCGCTCCATTTATCCAATTTGAGCGCGTCGAAGCTGATTTTATTAAGCGTAACTACGTCGATCGTTTCTCTTTAATTGAAGACTTTAATTTAGGAAATGATTTTGAGGCGAAGTTGGGGTTCTCTAGCGAGGTATTTGCGGCTAAAGGGAACGATCTTTTAATCTCTATAAACGATTCGGATGGGGCCTTATTTTCAAATGGAGCCTTTGTGCGGGGTGAACTCGGTGCGGGCTCCCGGCTAAGTGGAGATGGATTTGAAAATTCCCTAATTCGCGCCGAGGGAAAATATTATGACCTGCTTGGCCCGAAATATTGGGGAGACACTTATTTAGGGAACCACACCATCGCTGCCTCAATGGTATTTGATATCGGCGATAATCTTGACCGCGATCGAGAATTTGTATTGGGAGTGAACACCGGACTCCGCGGTTATGAA
>CAZJXY010000378.1:0-4179 GCA_964549925.1 uncultured Bdellovibrionales bacterium
CTTACATGCGTTCGTTAGCTAAGTGGCATTAAGCCCCGTGTCCTGTCGCCTCTCCGTTGGGTGAGTACCTAGTGCTATTGTTTTACGGTCCGCATTAGCCAAAGATAACACATTGGTCATATCCATTTGACTATGCGCACTATCTGGGTAGAATTATCTTCGCCTGCTACAAATCAATGACAACTTAACTGGGGGATTGAAAATGTTCCTTGGTTTGGCTTGCACGGTGCACAGGTAGATTCCTCCTAACTCGCCGAGTTAATTGCATGGATAGAGCCGCTTAGCGACCCAGTGAATTGTTGGGGTAAAACGTTTCGATATGCAACCCAAAATCCTGCCCCAACTCTCCAGTAGTCTGATTATATCTGAACCAAAATAGGTGTTTTCCGGCGCTGTGCGAACAGAGCAGTGCAGCTCCCACCACTTCTCGCTGACCATAATCGGCTGCAGCAAATTGAACAGTTATATCCCCGAGATCTTCGGTTACGATAACACGATGGTGTAAGTCCCTAAGGATCATCCTTTCCAATGAGCCGTAAAGCACGCTCTCTTTTGGATCTCGGTGCAACAGGCCTAACTGTTTTGAGACCCATTCAGGCGAGACAATCATTGAATCGATCCTAATCTGCCCCATGACCTTCATGGCCCCAGGAAGGTAAGCGGCAGCCTCTTCGGCAATCTCTGCGTTATAGTAATACCCTAGTATAATCCCGGAAAATATAGGGTCTTCGGCAACCACACCCGGATTCTCACCTGGGATAAAGCAATTCAATCTATGATCTTGAATCGTGTACATAATCTGAAAACTTTCATCCGCGCTGTGTTTGCAGAGGCTAACCGGTGAAACTCTCCATTCTTCTCGCCAGTTGCTTCGATAAGTAGCCTTGATAATTGTCTCTGCGTTTTGTGCAAGTGCGGCTCCGATTGGATCCTCTGGAGTAACACCATTTTCCAGATTGGTTACTGCAAATCCTAAATCGCGCTGGGCCTGCTCATATGAGGCTACCAATCTTTGATCCGGGGAGTTTTTCAATTCAGCGGGTGCAGCTCCCTTGAATCCGACTAGATAACGCCTAAACAGGGAGAGCCCGGAGTTTTGGTATCCCATCGAGTAGGCGTAGGTAGCACCCTCGACAGTAGTGAGTAGATACTCCTTGAGCACCTCTGACGTATCGACTCCGCTTCGGACTGCTGACAATTTTGGACGAATCCCTTCGTTCCGTTCTATTTCTGAGGCCAAAATTTCGCCGATAATTGATTTTTCGCCTTTAGTTAGCTTCTCGCACTCGCGTTCTAAATTTTTGGGGAGCAACGCCAGCGAAATCCAAACCCCAGCTATTCCGGAGTTAGGGTGAATATGGATAGAGACACCCGCAAAACCTTCAAGGTCTGAGAGCCGGCTGCAACGGTCTAGAAAAGTTCCGCCCTCGGCTGCGCTGGCTCCGAGGTCCAATCTCAAGGCGCTATCGAAAACGACCCAAGACTTCGTTCGCGAATGTTTAATTCCCATCAGTAGGGTCACATCAGCGTCAGCCCCCACAGACGCGGCTAGAGGAACCGCAGTGTAGTGGCTCGAGCGCTCCGGAAGCGCCGGATCCGCTGGAATTCGGGTCAGCCCAAGAAGCTGATTTATTAAGGGGCCAAATCTTTGGTATTGGCAGATCGTCCCAGCCATGCTTTGAGGCAGTCCTCCCGCGATTGCGGTAGACATTGCAAATCGCAGCATTGCCTCATGTACTGGCTTAAGATTGGCGGGGATTTCAGTCTGCTCGGGGCGGGCCGAAAACGAGAATACAAGCCCTGAGCCTAGATCAATCGAGTTTGAAGAGAGCTCAGGTTGCTCATCTCTGGATGATTGCTCGGGAGTCATGAACAGCTACGCCATAGACAACAACACCGCGCAATTGTGACACTAAGTCTGATTTTACTCAAGAATTATCGAGTTGAGTTGGCTAGCAACCATATACACCTCGAGGTGGTGGGCGATAGGCGATCGTGTGGGCATCAAGGTAAGCCAAAGGGAGTGCCACTGAACGTAGGTTTGATGGAAGTCCTTCAATATCAGCAAGTTCCTGCTCTCGCCCTAATTTAATAAATGGCGCCGGAATTCTCTCGATGACCGCCGAATCTTGCAAGTCCAGCGGCGGAAGTACGGTCAGCACATCAACCTCACGATGGTATGCAGCTCTAGGATCTTCAACTCGGCTCTGTAAATACTGTAGCCAGAATGTTTTTTGACCTTCCCGAGCCTCATTCTCTCCGATGCACCAGGCATGTCGAGGGTGACCAAAGTCTAAATTTTTCATCAATTCATGAGCGCTTATAACCAATCGATCAGAATCGGGGAATGAACGTATCTCGAATCCGCATAGCTCTGCCTGCTCAAGTACCTTGCTTTCAACCGTCCCATCAACCAATCCAAACCATCTCTCCGGAGCATTTTTTACGTAACCACCAAAGCGTCCGAAAGCGATCTGAGAGATCATTCCGTCACTACCTGTGCTTAACGATATCGTGCTTTTTACATCAGCGAAAAACCATTGGCCATGCTCGATCTTTACCTCGGTTAAAGTGGGGATCTCTCGCTGCCGCGAAACATATGACCGCTGATCGGTTAAACCTTCAAGCTCTTCAAACGATGCACTCATCTTAATCTCGATTCCAATTTATCTATGTTGAATGAATCGACTCGGCCGGGTTCAGTGACCAGAATTATGAATTTGGGACTGAAAGCGGAAAGCCAAAGAGGACAACTTATAGAAAGAACAGAGTTAGTTTTGTCCCATATCTTTGATAAAATCTCAAGATCGGTGGCTTTCGGTAAGTTGTTGATTCCACTATTCGGAATGCATCAGAGTGCCTCAACTAGAACTCTACATTGCTCCTTTAATTTCATGAACTCGCCGTCAATTGGTGCTTTTCCCCCAAAGCTGAAAAGTTCCAATTGATCGACTAAGCTTAGTGCATGAGCGAGAAGATCTGGGTCTGCAATTTTTGCCTTAAAAGTTACCCGAAGTTCATCGCTTGAAAGACCGCCAGCTATCCCCGTGAATTTTAAGCTTGTTAGCTGCCGCAAACAGGCACTGATATCAGCGACAGTTCTAGCCTGATCCAACTCACGCTTAAGCATCCTGATCGAAGCTCCGCCGGTTCTAAAATTACGAAACGAGACAATCGCTGTAATCACGCACAAAATCATGGCACAGATCAAGATCGCCATGCTTACGCTTATCTGTCGAGAGAGGCGTTCAAAAAATGATTCCTCTTCGTACCTAATTGGCTTATCCGCGCTTGGCGCAGGAAGCTCACTTGATTGCCCAGTTATGTCTGGTGGCCCTGGAGTTTCTTGTTTTGGGCCAATCACTTCAAATGATACATTTCTGCTCTCTGCGATCTCATATTCGCCTGTGTCTGGATTAAAATATCCGAGTCTATACGTCGGAATATTCACACTTCCCCCCGACCTCGGAATTAGAAGGAGCTTGACGCGCAAAATTGAATATAATCGTCCGCCTACTTCAGACTGGGCGAGTTGTGGCGTTTCCTGGTAGAGTTTTAAGTTATCAGGCAGATCTAACTTAATTTCTTTTAGCGGGTTGATGTTTCCCCAACTTCTAACTTCGTACTCAACGGTTTTGCTTTCTCCGAGCTTGATTGGACTAGCATTAAAATCAACCCGTACATCTGTTTTCCCGACGATTACGTTTTCGAGTCCGCCCGTGGAGAAATCTTTCGGTTTTGGAGGTAGAGGTTTAACGTCAATTGTGTCGGTATTTGAGCGAAGATTAATCTGTACTGGTCTCGCGAGCAGGAAGTCGCCGAATAATGATCCGCCGAACGGATCAAGTCCAAAGGGATCTAGTGAGCGGCGATTAGAAGATTTGATGCGCTCTCTTGCAACTATAGTTGCTTTCTGACTAGCAAGTTCAAGCAATCCGACTCGAAGAGGAAAGAGTGCCTTACGATAGCGAAAAAGTTTGAATCTTTCACTGCCGATATCCTTTACTCCGCGCTCCAGATCTCCTAAATCGCTCCACCAAAATCCATCAAATGCGATGTCATCGAGCTTAATCTCTTGGATCTCCTCTTTCGAGTAGATCTCTATAGCGACGGGTAGTTGTTCTCCCACATATACACTCTTGAAAGCAGGACTAAGGCGCAATGAGTATCTATCGTTTG
>CAZJXY010000379.1:0-4160 GCA_964549925.1 uncultured Bdellovibrionales bacterium
TATGTTCGGTCTCCCCATCTACGACCCGAACCTTTAGATCACGAAGTGCCATCTTTGAATCTTTACCCCCTAGGATTACCCTGTAATCGAAAGGAATCGGTAGGTTACGCAACAAACTGAAGCGCAATCGGACGTTTAATCCGAGCGTTTAAATACTAAGGTAGTCACAACCTTACCGACTTTTTTATAACCGCCGGATTGGAGCACGGTTTTAAAGTAGCGCTTAACCTCGCGCTCACTGGCCACGACAAGATCAGCCCTGCCTGCAGCAACCGCTTCGATAACATCCTGTCGAGAAAGGACCTTGAGAAATTGTCGACGCAGCGGATCGATCGTTTCGTCGCCGACATTTAATCCGAAATGGTTTTCAAGTCCGGGATAAATGTTAGCACGGCTGGCGAATAGATGTCCCGGCCACAAGGCGATGGCTACACCGCCTGTCGGTAAATTTTTATCAATTAAACGTGCCAGTCGCTCCATCGATGAAATTCGATAGTCTTGGACATTTCTTGCTATTCCGATTCCCGGGACCCCAACACCATCGACACAGAATTTTGCGATATCGGCCCTAACGTCTCTAAATGAGAGATACAATGCGAGTGCTAAAAAGATCGTCACTAAAACTTTGGTGGAGATCAGTGCTTTGGTCTCTGCAAATTGAATAAGCTCGCGGGCGAACAGTAGAGTTGGAATAATCAAGAAGGGTGTGAGGGTACAAAAATACTGAACATAGGATGGTGTTGGGACGAGATTTAGTGCGAATAAGGCCCAAGCGAATGGGATTGCTGGATCAAGAGGACGTTTGGAATAACGAGCCAGGCAAGCGTGACAAAACGCGCCGATCAAAAGAACGGTATAGGATGCACCTATAAACTGGTTGCTGTCCTTGATTCCTAGGACGCTCTTAAAGACAACCCATTTGTTTTTTAGGGCACCAGCAAGGTCGTAATCAGAGCGTGAAAGATGGTAGCCTACATTATTGAACCAAAATAGTTCGAATCCGCGCAAGGCGTGAGGAATACACGGAATAAGTCCAATCAAAACACCCAAGCAGAAGATTACTAGTAATCTGAGGCTCGCCCTATAATTATCCTTTGTCTCGACCAGAAAAAGATAAGGAAAGATCGCACCCACTCCCAAAAAAAATAGCCGAGCGGAGGTTGCTAGCCCGAGTAAGACGCCGCAAAGCACAGCGCGCCAGGTTGGACTCAACCGGTTCGTGGTCCAAACGAGGTAGCAGAGGAACAGCAATAAGGTGGAAAGCGCAAATGTCTCTACGATTAAGAGCCAGCCGAAAACCATGTGCGAGAGGGTGAATAAAAGCGCAGCCGGTACGGTCCAGATCGGCCCGATCAAAGTTCTTACGCGAATGGTAAGAAGCACGAGAATCAGTAGAGTCAGCAATAAAGAGCAGCCCCGAGCGACGTGCCAAGTCGATCCAAATAATTTGAGCCATAGCGCGTACAGATCTAGCATTAAGGGGGTCTGGGTATAAAAAAAGTCGTGGTACATGTGCTTGCCTTGCGCCACGAGTTTTGCGGCTACGGTATAGAATCCCTCATCCCTAGCGATGAGCCGAGCCCAGGATATGTCAGATAACAATATCGAGGCGACCGCCAAACCGGCCGAGTACAGTGCAATCTCGAAAATTAATTTAGGCTTAATTCGGTCCATTTGAGATGAATCTCTCGCACGGGCATCAACGGAAGGCAACCCTGAGAAAGGCCCCCGGAGACAACAGTATTTAAACGTGCTATAGCTGTACAGCAGAAGAGTATTTTGGAATTTGTAGCATGAGTCCTTACGAACATAAGCAATTAGAGCAAAAGTGGAATGAGCGATGGTTTGAGTCCAATGTTTATCGGGCTGAGGACTTTTCGTCGAAGCCAAAAAAATACATCCTGGTCGAGTTCCCATATCCCTCTGGTTCAGGACTCCATTGTGGACACGTTTATCGCTTCACCATGCCGGATGTTTATTCCCGTTTTCTAAGAATGCAGGGCAATAACGTTCTTTTTCCGATCGGCTGGGATGCGTTCGGATTGCCGGCTGAAAACTACGCGGTCACTACCGGAGTTCACCCGGCAGAAACGACTAAAAAGGCTATAGAGACTTATCGTCGTCAGATGCGGATGATGGGGTTCGGATTCGATTGGGAGCGGGAGGTAAATACCACTGATCCCTCTTACTATAAATGGACTCAGTGGATATTTCTAAAGTTCTACGAGGCTGGTTTAGCCGAGTTGCGGGAACAACCGGTGTGGTGGTGTGAAAAGCTCCGCACGGTCCTGGCAAATGAGGAAGTCTTAGATGACGGGAAAGGCGGGAAGATTTCTGAGCGTGGAGAGCATCCGGTAGAAAAGCGCATGCTAAAGCAATGGATCCTAAAGATGCCGGAGTATGCCGAAAAACTTTTGGCTGGACTTGAGACAATAGACTTTCCGCAATCGATAAAAATTGCCCAGCGTGAATGGATTGGAAGGAGTGAGGGTGCGCTGATTCGCTTTCCCGTTACTGACTCAGACTATAAGTTAGAGGTATTTACCACTAGACCTGACACTATTCTTGGGGTGACCTTCATGGTGCTCGCTCCCGAGCATCCGCTGGTAGAGAGTCTTAAGGCTAAAATTAAAAATTTCAAGGAAGTTAGTACTTATCGCGAGCAGATAAAGAATCGCTCCGAATTAGATCGCAAATCTTCCAAAGAAAAGACCGGTCTTAAACTGGAGGGCGTCTCAATCACTCACCCGCTTAGCGGTAATCGTTCCATTCCGATATTTGTTGCCGATTACGTTTTAATGGAATACGGAACTGGAGCGATCATGGCAGTCCCTGCTCATGACGAACGCGATTTTGAATTTGCAAATGCCCATAACCTACCGATCCCTGCCACCGTAACCAGTGACTTAAGTAAAGTTGCAGACCCCCTTCCATACATTGCTGAAGACGGCTTTATTATTGTGACTCCCGAGCTGCGAGAGCTTTTTGGAGAAAAAAAATTGTCGACACTGGGCAGTAAAGTGACCTGTGCCGCGATGAAGGAACAGGTTGTCTCATCACTTCAGTCCAAAGGGTTAGCTGAGAGAAAGGTGACATTTCGCATCAGGGATTGGCTCTTCTCAAGGCAGAGATACTGGGGGGAGCCTATACCGTTGATCCATCGCAGTGATGGGAAAATTAAGGCGGTTGCAAGCACGGAAAATGCTGCGGAGGTTAAAGCGAATCTTCCACTAATTTTGCCACAAGTTCCAGATTACCTTCCCTCATCTGACGGCACCTCTCCACTTTCGAAAAACAAGGAATGGGTGAATGTCAAGGATACCGATGGGGTTTCGGCTCAGCGTGAGACTAATACGATGCCCAACTGGGCCGGCTCTTGTTGGTACTATTTAAGGTACATCGATCCAAACTGTGAGACATCCTTCGCCGATCCAGAGAAGTTGAAGTACTGGCTTCCGGTCGACAGATACTTTGGCGGAAGTGAGCATACCACCCTGCACCTATTGTACTCGCGATTTTGGCATCTATTTCTCTACGATCACGGACTAGTTCCTAGTCCTGAACCGTACTCTTGGAGAATGAATGGAGGAATTTTACTCGGTTCGGATGGCCAAAAGATGTCAAAATCGGTCGGAAACGTGGTTAATCCGGACGATAAGATCGAGGCTTATGGCGGAGATGCTTTGAGACTCTATATAAACTTTATGGGGCCTTATGACGCTACGCTTCCATGGAATGAAGCGGGGCTGAAAGCGTGTCGTCGCTTGATCGAGCGGATCTTTGACCTCAGATCGAAGGTCAATTCTGCTCCGAGCACTGAAAAGCTTTTGCGCGATTACCATAAGTGCGTGCGAAAAGTTACTCAGATGATAGAGAACTTAAAAACTAACACCGCCATCAGCGAATTTATGATCTTTGTGCGTGAGGCTGAAGCTGAAACTCAGATAAATACCGAAATTTGGAGCGGTTTTATTCGTTTATTTGCACCCTTTGCCGTTTTCTCTACCGAGGAGCTGTGGCAAGAGTTCAATTCCTATAAGGATTGGAAACCAGAGAATAGCGTTCACCTCCAGGCTTGGCCCAAGTTTGATCCACAATACGCTTTTGATCAGACGCTGACCATCGGGGTTCAGATTAATGGTAAGGTCAGAGCCCAGGTC
>CAZJXY010000380.1:0-4154 GCA_964549925.1 uncultured Bdellovibrionales bacterium
GTTACGCTTCCTATACGATTGAAAACCCGATTATCACCGGTCGAACAGGGACCGGAAAAACCCGATTAGCTCGTGCGATACACCTGCTTTCAGAAAGAACCGGTCCTTTCGTTAGTATTACCCCCCGTGATTTTTCCTCATCAGAATTAGTCCAAGCAGAACTGTTCGGGGCAGTAGCAGGTGCTTACACCGGAGCCGTCGAAAAATGGGGACTGGTCAAAGCAGCCGACAAGGGTACTCTATTTATTGACGAGCTCCAAAGTATCGATAAAGATCTTCAAGGCAAGTTAATCACATTTATTGAAAACAAAACCTATCGCCGGGTTGGAAGCGCCGAGACAACTCGAGCCGATGTTCGTTTCTGCTTCGCTACCAATAGAGCAATCGGGGATCTGGTGACAGCTGAAGTACTGCGAGATGACTTTGCCTACCGGCTTGAGCGTGTACAACTGGACCTGGCGCCGCTTTGCGAGAGGCGTCTGGATATCACCGCAGCCCTGGCTCACGCTTTGGCAAGAATTAGGCGTGAGCGACCCCACACGCGGGAGATAGTTGGCACCAGCAGCTCGTCCTATCGAATGCTTTTTAGTCACTCGTGGCCCGGTAATTTGCGTCAACTTGAGAATACTGTGGCTAAACTTTGCGAGATGGCTGAAATTTCCGGACGAAACTACATCGACGATGCTGATGTTATGCGTGTCTTCGATACGCGGTTTGCCGGGGAAGCCACGACAAGCTCCGAGGTTATCGCTAACGCCGCGCTGCAGTTAGCTCGAACTTCACTAAGCAATAAAGTCTCTAGTTTGTCCGTCGGAATAGAAACATTGGTTGAGCAAGCCCGAATTTCTGCTCTTCAGACCGCCGGCGGTAACGTAAAGCGCGCGGCCGAGCTCCTTGGTGACAATCCGAAATTAATCGAGGTATTTTCGGCTTCTCGGGCAAGCAAAGCTGAGCTTGCAGGTTTGATGCGGAAGAACGATAAAATCCCACGTAACCAGGATTGAGATTTTTAGTTATGCATTTGGTTAGCTTAGAAGATTTTTTAAAAGTGTGCGACTTATCGGATAAGGCCAGTCTTGCCCTTTTGACCAAAAACCTTGTGCCCTGCCAGATTGATCCAGAACGTGGAATTTTAGTAGATGTTGATGCTGCGTCGACCAGAGCTCTAATTTCCGCGCTAAAGCGAGAGCCCGAAGCTCTAAGGGAAGAGGAGCAGCGGCTATTGGCTGAAAAGGCGGCCAGGATCATCCGCGAGAATCTGGACTCAATAGTTGAAGAAGCTGTCAACATTCACCTTAACCAGCCCCCAAAGTGACCTGATTTATATGGTTAAGATAAACAAGATCTACACTCGCAGTGGCGACGATGGAACCACCGGATTAGTAGGAGGAGAGCGAACGGCCAAGAACTCTCCCAAGGTGTCGGCTTATGGGGACGTTGATGAAACCAACTCGCACCTCGGAATGGTTCGGACATTAGCGGAGCAAGCTGGATTGAAGGAGCTCAGCGCCAAAATTGAAACGATACAAAACGAATTGTTTGATATTGGATCGGCTCTTGCTACCCCGCAAGGCTACGACAAGTATCCTGTGTTTAAAGTTAGTGAAGATCTAATCAAACGCCTGGAGACCTGGATTGACCAGGCCGTCACGGGATTGCCAGAGTTAAAATCTTTCGTACTTCCAGGCGGCACTCCGATAAATGCTGCATTGCATCTTGCAAGAGCAGTATCGAGGAGAGCAGAGCGAAGCATTCTCACACTGTCTACGCTTGAGCAGATCGATCCTAAGACTCTTGTATACATTAATCGTCTCAGCGATCTGCTATTTGCCTGGTCCCGGGCGGAATCCAAACGTGCAGGTGCGCCAGAGTACTTATGGACGCCTGCTGGCAAACGTAGTTAGCAGCCCAATCGATTCAGACCGACTGCGTCAGTCGTGCTCCTTCCAACTGAAACTTTTGCGCACACTCGCTGCACATCCCATGACTACACTGAATATCCTCCATAAGCGCTAAGTATTCTTCAATCGCCACCCAGCGATCGCCAAGTTTGGCGCGTTGGCACCAAGCACACAGACTCAGCATCTTCTCGAGTTGAGTAATCCTACCACAGAGCTGCAGGGTCCGCTTAATAACCAAACCGCCAACAACTAAAATAAGGATCGACTCCACCACCGCATCGTGCCAATCGCCGCGACCGAGCCATGTGGGAAGAAGATGCTGAGGGATTAATAGTCCTTCATCGATCCAGGTTAGGCAGAGTATCGCTAATAGGCCGACAATCTCGAGGTAAATGATCGGTGAAAGCTCCGAGGAAGTTCTATTTTTCATACTGCCAAAATTCGCTTAAATCTTAAAGGTAATTCTCAAGGTAGTTCAACAAAACCGAGACTGTAATCGGAATAGTACAGCAGATCACCCCTACTCGTTCCAAGTTCCTGCAGATCCCGCGCTTAGTTCCATCTGCAAAGGCAATAATCGACTTGAATACCCCTTCACTCGCGATACTTTCGACCTTTTTATATTCGCTGATTGAAGAGCAACTCAGGTCGCAAATTAACAGATCATTATTTAAGCTGTGCTTAAGTAGAATTTCACTGCCCATCGCGTCGAGGATCTGATCGTTTGAATCACATCGGAGCACCCTTATTCCCCGATTTCGCAGTTCTGACACGAGTTGCCGTGAAAGCGTGGTGTCGTGCTCTGCCAGAATTACAGTGGGGTTAGCTTGAAACGGGCGCTCTCGCTTTTCGAGGTAGAAATAAATTTTTCCGGGAGATTCGAAATAGTGAGTCGGCAATTTACAGTAGGCGTATTCGCTTAGTAACTCTTCACCAACGGAATTGCTCAGCGCACTTTTTGATTCTGTTATCTCACTCATGGTCAACGAGCCTCCACTGACTAGGGCACCGCTCAAATTTGAGAAAAGTCGCTTCCAACCTTTTAGACGGATGCTCGATGGCTTGCTTCATTTTAGTGGTATCTATTCGGAATTAATCCGCTTTTTATTCGGTAATCTCGGGCCTAGCACGCTCAGCAACAGATCTTTGGCCTAAAGTGGCAACTCAGCTCTGCCGATACTTCTAGTAGAAAGGAACTGTTACGATCATTTCGCCCCCGTAATTTTTGGTCCTTAAGTACCCGTTTTAACAAGGAAGTGCTGGGTACTTTATAGAAAGATCACGGAGGATGTTATGGCGATTGATCAAATCCAACGAAGGATTACCTCAATCTTACATGATGCTTCTCTCTCACGCGCAGAGAAGCGCGATATTCTGACAGATATTCAAGAGAAGATTAATCATGTAAGGACTCACAAACTATTTCTGTTTGATCCGGAAGAGCTTAAGCCTGAACTTCTGCCTATCGACGGAGATATCGTTCAGCTCGACGAGAAAGACGAGTCTTATCAGAGCATCCGAGCTAGCGATATCAGAGACTCGATTAAGGATGGAGCACTGGCCAAGAAAGTCGAACAAATAGAGGAACCAAGCGAATCTTCAGACAATTCCAGCGTGGACGGAAGAAGACTTTTAGCTACGGCCTAGGAAGGATAACGCCTACCCCTTGTTTAAATACTAAGACACCGCCAAGATACCCGGTATAGATTACAAGAGCGAGTGTAATCATAAGCGCTACTAAGTACGTTATTCGAAAACCACGCTTATAATACTTAGCTTTCTCCGATATAAAGCGAAGCGCCACGCAAGGAAATATAGCAAATAGCATCAGTCGTCCGAATTGATGGTGTGTTGCCACGTGATTACTCAAGACGGGAGAAAGCTCTCCAGCCAACTCTCTGGCGTAATACCCGGAGAAAAATGCTGCCACAGCCAATACCAAGGCAAGGCCCAATGTTAAATTGATCGCGGAATTGAAAGATGCCGATTTTCTGGCAATCGCATAGGCTTCGAACACAACCACAACACAGATCAGAGAGAGAGGAAATGTTGTCAGTACTGGGTGCAAATTTGGCACTGGTTTATCCCAAAACTACGCTGTCCGTTTAAGCACGATCATCGTCACATCATCTTTCAGAGGTTTTCCCTCGCAAAAATTCTTAAAGCGCTCCAAGGCAAAATCCATTATTTGCTCAGCACTATTATCGCGCGGGGTCGCAGCCAATGACTCCATAAGTCGGTTTGCGCCGTATA
>CAZJXY010000381.1:0-4139 GCA_964549925.1 uncultured Bdellovibrionales bacterium
CAGGAATTAGTCTGGTGACCGCTTCAACCACTACCATCGAGGCTACTTCCCCGCCCATCAGGATATAATCCCCGATAGAAATCTCTTGATCCACTAACAAATCAATCACTCGCTGATCTACCCCTTCGTAACGCCCACACACCAAAATTAGGGAGTTAAGCTTGGAAAGCACTTCCGCTTTAGGCTGAGAAAATGGCTCACCAGACGGCGTAAGAAGTACGACAGTTGCCTCTGGTAGGCGGGTCTTTGCACTCTCAATGCAGCGCGCCAGAGGCTCTGGCGAAAGCACCATACCTGGGCCGCCGCCATATGGCGCATCATCAACTTTAAAGTGAGGCGGGTCTGCGAACTTGCGAATGTTAGTGAGTTTAAGCTTTACTAGATCTTGGGCTACAGCTTTACCCAGCAGGCTAGATTTTAAAAAGCCATCGAAAATTTCGGGGAAGATGGTTAGAATTTCTATCTCCATCTTCAGAAATTACAGATTTCGAATTAAACAATTATAAGTTCTATTCTCAGGCTTTCTCAGCAGGCTTAGCTTCAGCAGCCTTCTTTGCTGCCTTCTGCTTGAACTCTATTCTGGAAGCACGCTTTGCGACTTTCTTTTCGTTCTTTCCTTGCTTCTTTCCCTTGGTGAGCTTGGCGAGCCTCGTCTTTCGCTGTTTACGAGCAGCATGAATCTTTGAAAGCTTATTCTTGTTTCGCTCTTCGAGTAGTCCGGGGATCTTCTTTTTAATTATGCTTCCAACGGTTTCTGTAGGAACTGCACCGTTTAGAATCCAGTGTTTGGCACGATCTTCTTTTAGATTCACCAAGGCTGGACTGACCTGATTGTTAAAAGTTCCGATAACTTCAACAAACTTTCCGTCTCGTTTAGCGGTATGCTCACATACCGTAATTCTATAAAGCGGACTGTTTAATCGTCCGCGGCGAGAGAGTCTAATAATCAAAGCCACAAAATATTCTCCAACAAAAACTAAACTAATTAGGCACTCAGCCTGCTTGCTAAACGGCTCACTCTTCTGGCTGCGTTTTTCTTATGCACTAAACCACGGGTCGCGGCCTTAGCCAGGACTCGTTCGGCCGCAATGATTTCCTTTTTTGCCTCGGCCTTATTCCCGGAGGCTATCGCTTCCAAAGCCTTTTTAATCTGCTCTCGAATCGCTCGACGAGCTTCACGGTTACGTGCATTATGCGCCAAACTTTGACGATGACGTTTTGCTGCGGATGGATGGTTTGCCACTTAAATTTACCTCAAAATTAATCTGATCTTGGCGCCTTAAATTAAGCGCTTTTGAACGGCGGAGGGTAGCAGTCTTACCAAAATAAATCAATAGCTTGGGCCGGCTGGATTGGGTTAGGCCCTACTGTACAAATCCCCCGAAGCTAATATAGATATTCTACTCAACTTTAAGTTACTAAAAGTAGATCCGATGTCGTTATTGAATGTGCTAGCTATTGCAACTCATAAGGGAGGGGTCGGAAAGACCACCACGGCAATCAATTTATCTCATGCCTTAGCTAGGTTAGGAGAGAGGGTATTGCTGATAGACCTAGATCCACAGGCACACGCCTCGCGTTCTTTAGGGGTTGAATTGGGGTATGAAGAACCTTGTGTGGCCGATCTACTTACCAGGCGTGATAGACCGGCAGTTGAATCGATTATCGTCGGTGGCGTTCGTGAGAACTTAAGCCTGCTTCCCTCTTCAATTAGGCTTGCTTCTTCAGCTGAGGCAGCAATTCATTTAGTGCGACGTGAGTGTTTGCTAAAAGAGATAATAGAACCGCTCCGAGATTCTTATGATTATATCATCGTAGACACGGCGCCAGGACTTGGAGTGTTAATGGCTAATGCGGTTGAGGCAGCAGATAGGATCATAATCCCTGTAGATAGCGGTGCGCGTTCAGTTGATGGGGTGAATGATTTCCTAGATATGGTTCGAGATCTGCGTGGTCCGACGTTTAGGCGTTGGAGAATTTTGCGGACCATGGTGAATCGTTCCGCCACACGCACAGAGAAGGATTTAATTGATCGCTTGAAGATGTTTGAAAAGAGGATCCTTTCTACGTCAATTCATCGAAACGAGTTAGCCAATAGGTCACATTATCGAGCCGAGACGCTCTTTGATAGAAGCGCGGGAAGTCAGCCGGCGAAAGAGTATGCAGAGCTCTCGGCTGAAGTTCGGGCGATGAATGCGGATTGAGAAGTCTCATAGTCGGATCGCTACCGAAACGTAGCCTTAGGAGAATAGTCGGAGTGCCGCAACCACTTGGAGCTTCTTCGAGCTAAATAAATCCAGCGGAGTCGCAGCTTCCCGAAGATCTATCCCGAGATCAACCCCCTTCCTCTTTCGAAGTCTCTCGGCCCCTTCCGTTACTACATCAACGCACACCCCGCTATCTTTGGTGACACTTCCGTCTGAAAAAGGATCATCACGACGACTTTTTACCAACCATGGAGCTAACATCAATAGCCATCCGTAATTGTACATCTTCCCCTTTAGAAATCCAAAAGCGCTTTTTGCAAACTCGGTGCGAGTCTCCGCTGATTCATCCAAGCGGGTGAGTGCAATTCCGTTGTATTTTCCGAGATTAATAAATACGTCCTCAAAAGATCTATATTTTCTCCCAAGCATTGTTAGATCAATCAATTTTTTATCTTGGCGTACTACCAGAACATGTACGAATGGAAACTTTTTATCGCCATCCTCATAAGCTGAAATTCTTCGCACTAAATTTTCAAATATCTCACCGGTAGCAGTTTGACCATTTCCGCCAGCCGACACGAAAATTATATCCCCAGGTTCAGCTTTACTCTCTAGGTAATTAATCAGCTCTGTATTGCCTTTTACTGCACCGGGCTCTCGGGTGAGATCTAGAGCGGTTAGAATCGCTCCATTTTGAAGCTTTTCTCGCCACGATCCCTCTAAGCCTTGAAGAGAGAGAATCCCATCCTTTAACCGATGCTTTTCATCGTTTGAGAGTTGATCAATACCTGTTAGCTCGAAACCAAGTCCGCGAACCGCTCCGGAAGTCCCGAATATTGAGTAAAAAATATTCTTTAGCCCAGTATTTGGACCCTCTGAGAAAAGCGACCGAAGCGCATCTCCAAAAGAGATATCAAGAGAAACTTCATCAGAGACTAATCTCTCAGCTGACAACGAGATTGCGTTAGACTCTCTCGAACGATCCTCAGTTAAACCACTCCCACGAGAAATCATTCCAGTATTTTAACCGGAGTCGAAGTTCTAACCGAGAATTAGTTAATACCTTCAAATTGCTCTTATTTTTTAACACAAAATTTCTGAGCTGCATTGTCTCCGTATTCACTTCGCGCCTGAAGATCAAGAAAGAGCTTTTCTCCGGAGTTAAAAGTAGTTGCTCCCAGACAATTTGTAATATCTAGCGTGAAAGTAAATGTGTTAGCCGCGTTCGCGTCGGCGTCGGTGGCAGCATCTTCTAGCCCATCGCTCCCGATACTTAGATTTGAATCAGTTTCGCTATATGAGGCCACTGAGCAGTTTCCTGGGCCGCCCGTAACAGAGCAAGGCCCAGTAGTTCCAACAGCACAAGGGATGTTTGGGATATCAACTGTGTATTTTGACTTACCGATATCGACAAATGCCGCCTCACCTAGTGTGGTGTTACCCGGGCGCTGCGGACGCCAGGCGGTGATAGTAATCGTGTCGCTTGAGCCATCTAAGGTAAAGCAGTTATTTTCGCTTCCGACCATGCCGCTGGTAGCGGGATAAACCACATCATAACTTGTTCCCCCAGTGACTGCTAAAGTCTTTACGGCAGGAGTGGTGTGAAACACAAAATTTAATAGTCCCGGCACTAACTCCGTGGTTGCACCATTAGTGATCTCTTCAACCACTACATCTCCGGCGCGAATTTCTGAACTTGTCGCTCCGTGGGTTAGTTGAAAATCACCCGTTCCTCCGGCAACGATCGTACCTTTGCCATCCGCATCGCCGTCAAAATCCTCGGGGAAATTTTGAGAGCTGCTTTGTCCAGTTCCACCGGTCTTACAGTAATTTAACCCACCGCAGTCCAATTCCGTAGTATCTCCTACGCCCGTGTCACCGAGAACAGGTATAGCAAGAGTTCCTTGGGTGCTAAGCCGCGTATCAATCTCA
>CAZJXY010000382.1:0-4138 GCA_964549925.1 uncultured Bdellovibrionales bacterium
CACGCACAGGCAGCGCAAACGCCCAGACCACCACGATTGTAAATGGGATTCGCATGGCGCTTGAGGAAACAGGATTCAAAATTGGTAATTTTAAAATCGTGTACGAGGATTGGGACGATGCATCCCCAGAGCGGGGTCAGTGGGATCCTGCCGTAGAGGCTGCCAACGCCGATAAGGCAATTAAAGATCCGGATGTGATGGCCTATATCGGCACTTATAATTCCGGTGCGGCAAAGATTTCGATGCCAAAATTAAACCAGGCATCGTTGTTAATGATTAGTCCAGCGAATACTTGGCCGGGCCTTACCAAGCCAAATGTGGGGGAGCCGAATGAGCCAAATGTTTATCGTCCAACCGGGAAGATCAATTTCTTTCGTGTTGTTCCGGCGGATGATATTCAGGGCAAAGTCGCGGTCACATGGTCAAAAGAGATGGGGGTAAAAACGGCCTTTGTGCTCCATGATCGTGAGCTTTACGGCAAGGGAGTAGCGGAAATGTTCAAGCGTTCGGCTGAGCAAGACGGAATTTCAATTGTCGGCTATGAGGGCATCGATACCAAAGCCTCAAATTACCGCTCTTTAGCGATTAAAATCAGACAGAAGAACCCAGATCTTGTATATTTTGGAGGGACAACTCAGACGAATGCGGGACAGGTGCTAAAAGACCTTAGAGCAAGTGGGATGAAGGTCAAGTTCATGGTTCCGGATGGATGTTTTGAAAAAGCCTTTATCGAAGCCGCGGGAAAAGTGAACGTCGAGGGGGCATTTATCACCTTTGGGGGAGTACCAGCAAATCAGCTGACCGGGAAAGGTAAGGATTTCTACGAGGGCTACAAGAAGCGTTACGGTTCTGAGCCGGAGGCGTACGCGGCCTACGGTTACGAAGCAACCAAGGTTGTTTTGGAAGCTATTCGCAAAGTCGGCATAAAAGATCGTGCGTCGATCGTTTCTGCGGCAAGCCAAACTAAAGACTTCGACGGGGCGCTAGGACAGTGGTCCTTTGATGAAAATGGAGATACCACATTAAGCTTGATGAGCGGCAATACGGTCAAAGCCGGGGAATTCGAATTCGTTAAGATCTTGGGCGGTCAAGCCGGGGCAGCGTGACAGAATCAGAAGTTTTAATCCAACAATTAATTGTTGGATTGTCGAATGGCATGATCATTGCCCTAATTGCCCTGGGATACACCATGGTCTACGGAATTGTTGAGTTGATCAACTTCGCCCATGGCGATCTATTTATGCTTGGCTGTTTTTTTGCTCTGACTCTAACCGGCATGTTTATGCACGATGGTGGATTAACAGCCTCACCGGTTTTGGTATTCCTACTACTCTTCACCCTCGTTCCTATCTTTTGTGGAGTGCTGAACTGGAGCGTCGACCGTCTGGCTTATAAACCACTTCGCAACGCTCCGAAACTTGCCCCCTTAGTCTCCGCAATTGGAGTGTCGTTTATCTTCGTGAATTTGGGGCTTTTCTGGGGTGGTTTGCCCATGGATGTTTTTAATATGGGGCAATCCGCTGCTGCTCCCAAAGATTTCCCAACCATAATATCAAATCACAACTTACTAGGAGATAACGTAATTCAGCTGACAGCCAAAGACCTTATGGTTTTTTGTGTGTGCATACCGATGCTAATTGCGTTGACTTGGCTTGTGAGGTACACCCGCACAGGAAAGGCGATGCGCGCCGTGGCTCAGAATCCAATGGCTGCTCGACTGATGGGTATTGATGTCGATAGAATTATCGGGCTGACGTTTGTCTTAGGTGGAATGTTAGGCGGCTTAGCTAGCGTGATATACGCGTTATACAACAATACCATCTATTTTCAGATGGGCTTTCGGGTTGGAATTGATGCGTTCACTTCTGCAGTGCTCGGAGGAATCGGCAACTTGCCAGGCGCAGCGCTGGGTGGAATCTTAATTGGAATTATCCGTGCATTGAGCGATCAATATATCGAGACACGTTGGACTAATGTCGTGGTATTCTCGCTTCTGATCTTAGTACTTGTATTCAGACCATCGGGGTTATTGGGAGCCAAGCGGCGAGAGAAAGTATGAAGTTGAATCTCTCAAAGCGGGCCGTGTGTTGGGGAATCGCAATCCTAGCGCTGCTGATCCTCCCCCTTCTAGAATTGTACCTACCAAGAGAATACAGAGTTGCAGATCTGTTAAGGCCAATCTTTATATTCGCCGTGCTTGGCTTGGGTTTGAATATCGTGACAGGATACACGGGGTTACTTAACCTCGGTAGTGCCGCCTTTATGGCGATCGGGGCTTACACCTTTGCCATTTTAAGTTGCGATATCTATCCATTCCAACTCGGATTCTGGTTGTCACTTTGCGGTAGTTTAGTCGCGGGTTCGTTTGCCGGGCTTTTGATCGGACTCCCCACGCTCAGAATGAGTGGCGATTATCTGGCTATCGTTACCATGGGTTTTGGCGAAATTGTGCAGGACGTTCTAAGGAATCTTGAGGGAATTACCAAGGGCACTCAGGGTATAAATCCGCTACCCGCTCCGGTTGTCTTAACTTACAGCTTTGATACTGAGAATTTTTTTCCTTGGTACTATCTCTTCCTCGCAATCCTCTTGATAGTTGTAATGCTCAATCGAAATTTGGAGAATTCCAGGCTAGGGAGGGCGTGGGTTGGAATCCGCGAAGATGAGCTCGCTGCCTCTTGTATGGGTATCGATACAGTTCGAGTCAAACTACTTAGTTTCTCAAGTGCCGCTGCGCTTTGCGGATTAGCGGGTGGCCTATGGGCAAGTTATTTGGGTTCAAGCGGAGAACCCGGGAACTATGATTTCACCGTATCGGTAATCGCTCTGTGTATTGTGATTGTAGGCGGCATGGGTAACATCGCTGGGGTATTACTCGGCGCTCTAGTAATGATCGGCTTTAACTCTGTGTTGCTTGTTAGAATTAGTGATTTTCTCTCGAGTCAGGGGTTAACCAGTACTAGCAACGTGTTCTCCTCTCCCAACAACTGGAAGTATATGATCTTCGGGTTGGCGTTAGTCTTAATGATGCGATTCAGACCAGAGGGTCTTTTGCCGTCCTCACGTATGCAGGCCGAGTTGCAGTCCGCTACCCTTAACCAGGAAGAGGGAAACAGCGATGCTTGATTTACAGAAGCTGACGATTAAATTTGGCGGCCTAACTGCCGCAAACTGCGTAGATCTCTCAGTTAATAAGGGCACGATCTTTTCTGTGATTGGACCCAACGGGGCCGGCAAAACTACGGTATTTAATGCAGTGACTGGCATCTACCCTCCTACGTCTGGGCGGGTGTTATTTTTGGGTAAGGAACCGAAACGTCAAATTTCAATCGCCACTGTTCTGAGCTTTCTGATGGTCGGATGTCTAGCCGGCATCCTTCTGGTCCTCGGAATAAATGCCGAGGGTCTTTGGAATGCCGCAATTACTTCCAAATATGTATACCAGCAACCATTTGACTGGGGTGCGGGAATGCGGGGATTCTTGGAATATCTTCGGAGCGAGGAGCCAAGATATGTCTTTTGGCCCTTTATCGTCGGTTGGGGGATGGCTTCACTCGGAGCGTTTTCGGTTTGGAGTCGTGCTCGGCATTCTCCAGAGGTCGTTATGCGGTCTGGAATCTCCCGAACCTTCCAAAATATTCGACTTTTTAAGGAGATGACCGTTCTTGAGAATGTGATCTTAGGGATGGACTCTAAGTTACGCTCAAAAATGTGGGAGGGAATCTTTCGGTTTCCGCGCTTCGTACGAGAGGAGAATCAAGCCCGGGAGCGAGCAATGGAGATCTTGAAGTTTTTGGATCTTTCTGCTTTTGCCTCAAGAGAGGCTGGCAACTTGTCGTACGGCGATCAACGTAGACTTGAAATTGCGCGGGCTCTTGCAAGCGAGCCAAAGTTATTGCTCCTAGATGAGCCAGCAGCTGGAATGAATCCCTCTGAGTCTCTTGAACTAATGCAGATAATCAGAAAGATCCGGACCAGCGGGATTTCAGTCATGCTGATTGAGCATCATATGAATCTGGTAATGGAAGTATCGGATCGAATAGCAGTATTGGATTACGGCAACAAAATTGCTGATGGCACACCGAACGAAATTAAGTCCAATACAAAGTTGATTGAGGGTTATTTAGGACAGGGAGAG
>CAZJXY010000383.1:0-4129 GCA_964549925.1 uncultured Bdellovibrionales bacterium
CGCTCTCCGATATTCGCAAAGAAAGAATAAAAGTCAGGATTGTCGCTGCCGTTTGCTAAGATTGCAGGTGCAGTGATCGGCTGTGCAGTGTCGATAGTGTCATTCGGCTCCGCTTCCGAGACTACTTCATTCGGCCCTACTTCAATATGATAAAGACCATATGGTGTGAGGATGGCACTACCAAATCCATCCACCCGTAAAATCATTGAGCCTGTTTGCTTGATCTTCTCCCCACAAAAAAATGAATCCCTAAAGCCGTTGGCAGGAGGTCCACCGTCATCATTGTAAATTTCGGCGTTAGTGGTCTCTATTGGGCTGTTGGTAAAGTAAGCCGATAGAATGGGATCTCCAGAGTTAGTAAGATCACTTAAAAAAGCACACACAAACTGATCAGATCGTACTGAAGGCACTGTCCAGAGGTCATAATCAGGACCGTTCGGGATGTTACCAGTAGCGCTTTCATCAGGGCTTAGTGGATTGGAGTTAAAAACCTGGTCATTTTGCTCAAGCTCACCGTTTGGTAGCGACCAAGAGAGTTGAGGAATAAAACTTATGACAAGCAAAAAGCTGGCAATGCGTGTTAATTCCGATTTCATCGAACTGTCCTCCCTAATTGATTAGTACCAGAAGTCTTGTTATGCAAACTCCCGGGCGGAATAGTTACATATCCGGTGGGGCAAAGTCACTTGAACGTGCCAATTTTTGGGACGGAAATCTCTAACTAATTGAAATTTTAGAGCATATAAATTTATGGGGATCGTTCGGATACCCATAAATTCAGAATTACAAAGTATGAAAAGGCGCTATGCGTGTTAAAAAGTGTAGCTTAAGGTCGGAAGCACGTAAGCGTGGTCAAGCTTAATCTCATCCTCCGGTCCGTCAACTTCACCCCACATATATCCACCTTCGACTGCCACACCCCAATGTTCATCGAGACTATAGTGCAGTCTGGAACTTAGGTGAAATCCAACGCTGGTGTCGGATACGTCGTTGGCCGTATTGATGATATCTGGCCCTGCCCCTAAATATAGAGTCAGGTTTTCTGCCACTTCTTGCATATATTCAAGCGATAGCGGGATCTTGATTAAGGTGATCTCGGTGGTCTTTCCAGGAAACTCTGCTGCCGGAATTGCCGCCGACTGATGAAGGTCCATATGACGTCCTTCAATACCGACATGGAAGTTGACTGGGTAATCCGAACACCAAGTATCTAAGTAAACTCCAGGGAATGCAGTGTTATCTTCCTCGTCAAAAAACCAAACACCTTCACCGGCCGAAACTCGGGTATTCCAACAGCATTCTTCAGACATAGGAGCTGGCTCAACCGGAGCAGCGATTGGCTCCATTGGAGGAGGCTCCACTGGTTTTACCATCGGGGCCTTCTTTACCGGGACAGGTGCATCCTCCGGCATCCCATCGGCCAAACATTGAGCGGAAAACGAAAAGACTAATGCAACACAACACAGTAAAGATCTGAATTTCATAGCTTTAACCTCCCAAAATGCTTGGCGCAAGAACTACACCAAAGGTGGCTTTTAGGTCAACTATTATTTAGGGAGAATTTTCTCTTGACCACCCATATAAAGGCGTAGCGGCTCTGGGATGATCACGCTTCCATCGCTAAGTTGATTTAGCTCAAGTACGGGGATCAATATTCTAGGGGAGGCCAAGCAAGTGTTATTTAGGGTGTGGCAAAATTTTAGCTTACCCTCACTATCCTTGTACTTGATTGAGAGCCTTCTTGACTGAAATTCAAGCAACGTAGAGCAGCTGTGGGTTTCCCCGAATCCTTCACGAGAGGGCATCCACGATTCAATATCGTTCTTATAGACCTGCCCCTGGCCCATATCGCCGCTACAGACATCTACCACGCGGTAGGGGATCTTTAGGGCCTGAAGAACATCCTCAGCATTCTGCAGAATTTCAGCATGCAACTTTAGACTTGTCTCCAAGTTGTTTTCGCAGATGACCACCTGCTCGACTTTATAAAACTGATGGATGCGATAGAGCCCCTTGGTATCTTTGCCGTAACTTCCGGCTTCTCTTCGATAGCAAGGTGAGTAGCCGATATATTTCTTGGGGAGCTCGTCGAAAGATAGAACCTCATTGGCGTGATATGAGGCAACTGACACTTCAGACGTACCGATCAGGAACTTATCGTCTCTTTCATCTAAGTGGTAAGCTTGTTCCTCTCCACCTGGAAAGTAACCTGTCCCCATCATCGCCAGGTAATTGACGATGTGCGGCGGCTCCATCAGTGTGTATCCCTTCCTAACTAACGAATCTCTGGTGAATGCGAGCAGAGCGTGTTGAAGCCTTGCGCCATCACCGACTAAAAAATAGTTCCTAGCACCTGCGATTTTAACACCGCGTTCAAAGTCTATAATGCCGAGAGATTCTCCAAGCTCAATGTGGCTCTTGGCTTTAAATGAGAAACTAGGAGCTGACCCCCAACGCCGGATCTCTACGTTTTCAGTGTCATCCTTCCCTTCAGGTACGCGATCCAGCGGAATCCCTGGAATTCTTAATTGATCCTTCTCCCATTGAGCGGTGATTGAATCAAACTCAGCACCACGTTCCTTTAGCGTTGCAGCCAGAGCCTTCATTTCTTCTAGCTTCTTGGTTTTATCATCCCCTTGAAGCTTTGGAATCTCTTTGCTCGCCACATTTTGGGCGGAGCGAAGCTTTTCAACCTCGACTTGAACCTCGCGGCGCTTCTTATCAAGCGAGAGAAACGCATCCAGGTCGAAGTTTATCCGCTTTTTCCTGCATGCTTCTTTGTAAATCTCGGGATTCTCTCTTAGGTGAGCGAGATCGATCATGAATCTAATCCAACTAAGGCTTTGTCAATCGGCGTGTAGCTCGTACCGCTTACGGCCTGGCTCACAGCTTCGTTAGTGAGTAATCCATTGATCGTGTTTAACGAGCAGCGAAGCTCAGGTGTGGTACTGCACGCCTTCATCCCTTGATCAGCAAGCTTGATTACGTACGGCAGTGTCGCTGCTGTAAGAGCCATTGTCGAAGTCCGCGGAGTTTGAGCCGGCATGTTACATACGCCGTAGTGAATGACTCCCTCTTCTTCATAAACCGGGTTATCTAATCCCGTGGCATGAATTGTCTCGGCACATCCGCCTTGATCGATACTGATATCAACGAAGACCGAACCCTTCTTCATCGAGCGTACCATGTCCCTAGTAATAATCTTTGGAGCAGCAGCGCCTGGAACCAATACAGCGCCAACTAACAAGTCGGCCTTTGATATTTCACGTGAAAGTGAGGCGGTAGTTGAGATTACAGTGCGCACTCTGTTTCCAAACCTGAGTTTAATCCGCTCAAGCGCTCGAGAACTAATGTCTAGTAAAGTAACTTGAGCTCCCATACCGACCGCAATTTCGCAAGCGTTCGTTCCCGCAATCCCTGCTCCGATAATTACAACGTCACGCGGAGCAACGGCTGTGGTTCCGCCAAGTAGCACGCCCCTTCCTCCATTTTGAGCTAGTAGGTAAAAAGCACCATTTAGCACTGAAAGCTTTCCGGCAACTTCGCTCATTGGATCAAGTAAGGGATGGCGTCCATCACTGGCTTCAACTAATTCATAAGCGAACCCGGTGATCTTACCCTTTAGCATCTTGTGGGTCAGATCAGGCATACTGGCGAGATGCAGATAATCAAACAGCAAGAGATCCTTCCTGAAGAACTCGTATTCGCTTTCGTGTGGTTCCTTCACTTTGACGATTAAGTCAGCCTTAGTCCAAACGTCCTTTAAGGTGGGTACGATCTGACAGCCGACTTTTACATAATCGCTATCCTGAAAGAGAGCGCCGGCGCCGGCGTTATTCTCAATTAGAACTTTGTGTCCACGACGAACCAACTCGGCCGCACCGTCAGGTGTTACAGCCACACGCTTCTCCAAAGTTTTTCTCTCTCGGGGTACGCCAACGATCATAAGTTTCCTTCCAATTCCAAGAAAAATATTTTAAGGTCGCGATGTTAATTTCTTTTCTTTTACTTGGCAAATCTTGAATAACGCTGCGGTCTTACTGGATGGGAAAAAGCTAGCCGCCCTCGTTGAAGAGGAGCTTAGGAATTCTCTTCTGAAGGGTGCGTTTAAGCGCCCTCCGGGATTAGG
>CAZJXY010000384.1:0-4122 GCA_964549925.1 uncultured Bdellovibrionales bacterium
TGTTGACGACCGAATGAACGTTTGGTACATTTTCGTCTCCGTTAGGGGTTCGTTGGATTTCAACGGACTTTTTTTTTACCCAACGGCCTTACTTCTTTAAAGCATTATTATCGCCAGGCTGTTTTAGAATCAGCCTGTTTTTGTACCAGCTTCTGTTTTTGAGTTTGGTGCAGGGGAATCTCCACTCCCGAGCTGTAGTGTCGAGACGGTTTGTTCACCCAGGTTAAGTTGAGGGTAGTTCGCTTAGAAGCAAGGATGTGGTTTTGTAGAGATTTAAATAAACAGAAAATAAACGAAAGGTAGATGAACTATGAGACTTTGGTCAAATTCAACAGTTCCCGGAAATGGCAGTTTTGTGCCGGAAAAGCGTCTTTTGGCCGCTGTATTGCAGCGCGCAGTAGCAGATTTCTTAGGCGGGGAAGCTGATGTCAAAGTTGAAGCAGGCAGCTGGATATTCTCAGACGACAGCAGCAACGGTGACGATGACTCGGAAGATCCTCCTCTTTCATTCCGCTTTATTTGTGAAGCCTTAGACCTTGAATGCGACTCTTTGCGTAAGGCGATTTTGGCTCAATCAGAAGCGGGTGCGACTGAACTCTCATCCGGCGCTTCAGCTTAAATAGCTCCGCCAATCTTAAAACTTCCGTGCTAATCCGGAAGTTTTTTATGGTTGTTGGTCGATAAATTACCGTAATTTGGTGGTGTTTTTAAGCCATTTATTGCGTGGCTAAATCTAATTCGTGCGCTAATGTATCTTCCGATATAGACCGATACTTATTATAATAGAAGAAACAGGGGAATCTAAGATCCCCATAATGGGCACCAGAGGGAGTTTTCCCACCTAGGTGCTATTTTTTTATTTAGGGTTCGTATGCACCCATCGAGTTCTAAGGGAAACAATCCTGAACTCTGGAATAAGCTCCTCGAAGCCCTCGATGATAGACTGCAACTCGGACTCTTGGACCACTTAAAAAGGGTCAACTCCTATCACTTTGAAGATATGACCCTGACCCTGCAGCCAGGCAGCAAAGAGGATAAGGTTTATCTGGCCAAATCGGCCGTGGCCACGCAACTTCGACTATTCGCGGAAGAGATAGTCCAGGTTGATAAAATCAAGCTTGTAGACCCCTAATCGCGGTCCTAAACCATTTCCATATTTGGCGATCCAATCAAAGTTGGGTTAGACTTTCCATCGATTATGAAAGAGCAATTTGATCAACTTTATAAGGTCCGCCACTCGCTTGCCCACATCATGGCTCAAGCAGTTCTACAGCTTCGCCCCAACTCTAAACTTGGATTCGGACCACCGATTGATACCGGCTTTTATTACGATTTTCTCTTCGATACCCCAGTGACTGAGGAGGATTTTGCCGAAATTGAAAAACGGATGCGGAAGATTATCGCCGAACGTCAGGAATTTTCTCAAAAATCCCGTCCAGGGCAAGATGCGATCGAATATCTGAACTCCAGGGGTGAACCATTTAAGGCCGAGTACTGTAGGGAACTTCTGGCCGGAGGCGAGAGCGAGATCGGCTTCTTTATTAACGGACCATTTGAGGACATGTGTAAGGGGCCGCATGTCAAACACACTGGAGAAGTTCCTCCCGACTCCTTCAAACTAGACTCGATTGCTGGAGCCTATTGGCGCGGTGACGAAAAGAATGTCCAGATGACAAGGCTCTATGCTTTGGCTTTTGAGAACAAAAAGGCACTAGAGGATTTCATTCACAAGCGAGAATTGGCCAAGCAGCGCGACCACAGAAAACTTGGTAAAGAGCTTGAACTCTATACAATCGTAGATGAAGTCGGGCCAGGACTGCCGCTCTGGTTGCCAAACGGCACGATTTTAAGGGAAGAGCTGGAAAAGTATGCGAAGGAGATGGAGATAAAAGCGGGCTACCAAAGGGTCGCCACTCCACATCTCGCCAAGGAAGGGCTGTATTACCAATCGGGGCACCTTCCTTATTACAAAGACACAATGTTTCCTCCGATGGTGCTTGAGGGAGAGTCAAATTACTACTTAAAAGCGATGAATTGCCCCCACCACCATATGGTTTATAAGTTTAGACCGCGAAGTTATCGCGAGCTTCCATTAAAGCTCGCAGAGTACGGCACGGTTTATCGCTTTGAACCCTCTGGAACATTGGCCGGACTTTTAAGAGTGCGGTCGCTGGCGATGAATGACGCTCACATCTACTGCACGCTTGAACAGTTAAAAGAACAGCTGCGTGAAACCGCTCAAATGGCTTTTGACTACTACAACCTGTTTCGTTTCGAAAATATAAAGGTCAGAGTTTCCCTGCACGATCCAAAAAACAAGGAGAAATACATCGGAACTCCTGACGTATGGGCATTCGCTGAAAAAGTTCTTAAGGAAGTGGTGCTAGAACTCGGTGTTCAATCCGAGGAGGGCATGGGAGAGGCGGCGTTTTACGGGCCTAAATTAGATTTTCAACTCTCAACTGCACTCGGTAGAGAGGAAACACTCGGAACAACTCAGCTTGACTTTGCAGCGGCTGATAGATTCGGTCTTACGTATACAGCTGAAGATGGGAAAGAGCATAAGCTCTATGTTGTGCACCGCGCACCACTGAGCACGCATGAGCGATTTTTTGCCTTTTTAATCGAGCATCTCGGTGGAGCATTTCCTACTTGGCTCGCTCCAATTCAGGTTCGGATAGTGCCGGTTGCGGATAAGTTTAATGACTATGTTGCATCGCTGGAGTCAGCTTTAAAGAATGAGCTAATTAGAGTTGAGGTCGATCGCAGCAGCGATTCGTTTAACAAGAAAATCAGGAATGCCGTAACGCATAAGATCCCAAATATCTTTATTGTCGGCGGGAAAGAGGCTGAAAGCGGTTCTATAACCTTGCGAAGATACTGCGTTGAGAAGCAACAGACCGTCCCTAAAGACGTCGCGATCGATCGATTGAAACGCCTGGTAGCGCAAAGAGCGATGGATAACTTCCCGGATGTCGACCTCTAGTTATGGGATCTGGTCCAAAGACTGCTACGCTTAAGCGCCAATGCCCTCAGTGCGGCCAGAACTTCGAATTCATTTCTGGCGACAAGCCTTCCAGCTTCCCTTTCTGCTCAGATCGTTGCAAACTTTTAGATCTTGGAGCTTGGGCTAGTGGAAAATACGCGGTACCTTCAGCTGCTGCGCCCGTCGATTCATCCTCGGACGAAGACGACGCTTGAGTCCAATCATCGTCACTGGATTACTACGAAACTCGTCTAATCTTCTTCCATTCAAAGTTTTGGGCGGCCGCAGGATTCTGTAACCCCGTGCGCAAATACTCTGGGTCAACTCCTACACCTTCACAGACATTATCAAAGGCAAAGATGTAGTCACCGCCTTTGGACATGACCCAGTTGTAAGCTTCGCGATAACGAGCCTTCTGGTTAGCGGAAGTCGCTGTTAAATAACTAAGAAATGCTTGTACTCCATCGAAGAGCAGTGCTGACATTAAAGCCCTCACTGAGCCGTGGGCAAAACCACCAGAACCTTCTAAAAGCTCCTCAAGGAAAACCGGACCACGACGCTCCCCTCCGATCGGCATGTAGCCTTCACCGGATAGCGCCATATAATTTCTCCTTGCATAAACTTCGACTGCATTACTACGGTCTACTCTCATCATTAGGATGCAGTCGGATGGAAAACGGTGTCAGAAAATTGACTGAATTATTTAGTCAAGTCGTTACAGGCACTTACGATAAACTTAAACTATCGCAGATACCGTAACATCGCATATGAGAGAACTGAGGCAAGAGAGCTTAGAACTAGGGTCTCAACCGGAAGGAGGTATCCAAGGGCAGCCGCGATTACTAAAATCACAGCCGCACTACAGGCGCAGAATATCGCAAGATTTTCAGACCTACGTAAGTGATGGGCCAATGTAAGAGCTTTAGTAAGCCCAGAAAGACCCTGACCGAATAAGACAACATCTGTTCGCTCCGGCTCCCAGCGGTATTGATCAAACACCCCTACCGATACATGAGCGGCTTTGACTGTTTGATCGGGTGTTAATCGACTTACAACAAGAGCCACCGGATTCAAAACCTTAACCTTCGATAATATCTCGTCGTCTGACAAGCCTGAGTAAACCTCCGTCAGATCTA
>CAZJXY010000385.1:0-4088 GCA_964549925.1 uncultured Bdellovibrionales bacterium
AAATTATATCAAATTGACGATCAATTTTCCCTGCTAGCGCTTCAGCATCGATGCATTCAGTTTTGATACCAACAGAATATCTCTGGGCTAAGCTTTGAGCAGTAGTTAGCATTCGTGGCGAAAGATCTATAGCCGTCACATCTGCACCACGCAAAGCGAAATATACTGCTACCTCGCCCAAACCACATCCCAGATCTAGTACTCGCTTGCCCGTAATGTCGCCGAGTTGTTCATGAATCCATCGCAATTCCGGAGACGTACAAGCCTCATTCACAAGGCGAACATCAATGCTTTCAATCGAGGCATCGGTTGCCCACTCATCATGAAAGCGTTGTTCCACGTACTTCTCCCGCGAAAGATGACGATAGCTGAGCATTTGCTGATCTTGAGATGCAAGGATCTGGGCAAATAAATTATCAAAAATAATTGCATTATCCTTTTCTAGATCGGGCTCGTGGTTTACAGCGGCTTGACTCGATCTTTTGCGATCGTAGAGAACCGCCGCGGTATAATCTAGCTCAACTTGGCCTTTCCCTGGGTAATTCCAGCTGACTAGCAAATGACCCTTTGAACTCTCCTTAAATTCCCAAGAATCGATTATCTTACGCAGCTGATCCACCTGCTGTGGCGCCAACTCGTGAAGCTTTGTTGCAAATCGCTCTCCTGCACGACTTAGATGAAATATCACGCTATGGATTTCAATTTTTTTAGGCATACTCAATAACTAAAACTAGCGACGGATTCCTCCTTGATCATTCTGCTGCATAGATGCCTGATGAACTGAGCCAGCCAGCTCCAGCAAGCGTTCATAACTAAGTGGCCAATTTTTCCTTGGCGGATCGATTAAAAACAGTTTCAAGCGCTTAATCATATCCCTCCAATACCTCATCGAGATAGTCATCTCGGGATAACTTCCGTACATACATCCCTGACAAGCCGAGACAACCTTAAATACTCGATCTCTAAACTGTTTACTTCTGTAATAGGTAATAAAGTTTGGATCAAACGTAGCAGGTGCTTCATCAACGCGATGATCACAGCAGGGAGCAAATCTGCCGCTCGGCAAAATAGCGAAATAAAGCCCGGGGCTATCACAAACACCGCTGTTTTTATCTCGCCAAGTAATCCTTTCCCCACGAACGAATCGTCGAATATCATCGAGGTACTGGTCGCTATCGTAAAGCAGATATCCTTTGTTGCGCATATCCCTCACCTGCTCGATTACTCCGTCAACTAACTCAAACTGTTCTGGTTTTATCTCGATACTTCTATCGAAAGTTCGAAAACCGGCCGGCTTAGATAGTCGGGTAACATGCACTGGAACTAAAGAGACATACCAATCGATCAATTTACCGAATTTAATCACCTCAATTATATCTGGTAAATTCTCTCGCTGAAGCACACAGCCAAGTGCACCGAAGCTGTTTTGGACTGGGAGGTATTTTGTAAACAAGGATATAGCTCTCAAGGCACGGTGCCAAGAATCTTTAATTCCACCGTTGATTTTCTCTTGCTTCTCTGCGTTTAAACTATCAAGTGAGATCGAGATATCTCTTCCCCCCGCTTCGATACTGGCGTGTATTTGCTCCTCAGTAGCTAGGCCGTTTGTCTGCATCCGCACATGCACACCACGACTCTCGAACGCGCTGATAATCTGCGGAAGATCTTTTCGTACGAATGGCTCCCCTCCGGTTAACAGAACAATCGCCACACCCAATTTTGCTAGGTTGTCGGCGATTAGCTGAATCTGATCTAAAGAACACTCGGCCGTATCAGAATTAGCATAGATTATATTGCACTGCTTACAGGTGAGATTACATCGTGCGGTGATGTAGAACTGCACATATATCGGAGTGTTATGAAACAATACGGCTTTTGCTAGGCTCGTCTTGGATAAACTAGAGAACACCCTCTCACCTCGCCTTAGCAAATATTTTCTTCAACGCTACTAATCGGATCGTTTCCGGTAGAAAATCCAATAGATCGAAGACCAGCGTAGAGACAGAATACCATCGTAACACCGGTCGCCTGGATCGGAAAAGCGCGTTTAAAGACTTTGTGGCTACTCTATCCGGAGATAAGAGGCCTCGACCATCTCTAACTACCTTCACACCACTCTGTTTCTGAAATGAGGTTTTTGTCCCAGGAGGACAAACTGTCAAGACTCTTACATCATGCGGGAGTAGTTCAGCCCAGAGCGATCTACCTAAGGAGAGTATGGCCGCCTTCGACGCCGCATACACCGCCATGCCGGGTAGCGGGACATCAGCTACCGAAGATGCCACTAACATAATAAACCCCTTGGTCAACTTAATATCCGTCGCCAGCAACGCGACCATTCTCGCCGCTACTTCAAAGTTACAACAGACTATCTCTTTAATCTTATTCTGACTATGGACTGACACATCCCCCTTAAAACCCACACCAGCGCTATGAACAATCCCTGAGACCCTCAAGCATCGTTCAGATAGAAACGCCGTCAGCTCGTCAATCAGACTTTCTGAACTTAAATCGAGGGTCATTGAGATAGCACCGATCGACTGCGCTATATCTGCGACAGTGGGACTCTTATCAATCAGTAAAATATTTGTACCCCGCTCCGCTAACTGCCTAGCAATCGACAATCCAATTCCAGAGGCAGCCCCAGTAACAATCACAACCCCTTCCCTGCGCTTGACAAGTCCATCTATGGTCGCGCTCAACGCCTCTTCGAACGGTGTATATTGTGTATTTGGCAAGATATCGGCCAGCTCGTTCTTGCAAACCATGACATCTTCCAATAGACAACGCAGCTGAAAGCTGAGCAAACGTCCGACCGGAGAGAAAGGCCTAAAAGTATTCCAAATCACCTCTGCCAATCCAGACTTCGAAGCCGGATTGGATCGCAAGCGCGCAAAGATTTCCTTAAATGAGAGTGGTCTTCCATCACTAACGAAGTAAGATTGATTTAATCCCTCCGAGGACTCCACCAGAGCCGCCAGCATTCCGGCTAGATCTTTGACATAGATCATTGATACCCGACCAGGCCAAGGCATTTTTGTAAGGAATGAATTCCGGGCCACCATCTGTGCCAATACGGCGAGATGAGAATCACTTCGCATATGCGGCCCATACACCCAAGGTAAACGTATGGTCGTAAACGGTAGACCGCTTTCGCTGATCATCCGCTCAGCTGCCAATTTGGATTGTCCGTAAGCCGAAGATGGGTTTGGCACAGAACCTCGATCTAGGGGCGTGAGACATCGATCGCTAACCAATCTCTCAACGGCCCCAATGGTACTGGTAAAAACCAAGCGTTTTAGACCGGGCACACATTCTTTTATGGCAGCGAGCAAAAGCCGAGTCCCTTCGATATTGTCCCGTGCATAATTACCGGATTTAAATGAAGCCTCGGCCGCAACATGAAATACGTGGGTGCATCGCTGAAGATACGGGCCATAAGTATCAGGATTGGTTAAGTCCCCCACTACCGTCTTTACACCTTCACGTTTAAGACGTGCAGCTTGGAGCTCTGATCTTACCAGACCGTAAACATTGGCGTTAGGATTGAGTGAAAGTATGGATCGACAAACCTCCGCCCCAATGAAACCCGAGGCTCCGGTTACAAAAACAGAGGTTATCTCGTTAGGCATGATTAAGTTACCAGATCAGAGCAGCGAGCATGAAACCGCCCTACAGTTTTAACTAAGGCATCGATCGCAAGCGATATTTAGATTGGTAACACCAATAAAACAGAGTAGCAATCCTTTGTGGGTATTAAACCGCTTGCTCGACTATTTATAACCGTTTACCCTAAAGTTCTAAGATTAATTGCTTATTATGCTTTCCCTGATCTGAAATGCCCATCTCACTTGGTCGATCACAATCTCCTCATTTACACTCAATTGTTATCCCCGTATTTAATGAGCGAGATGGGTTAAATATTTTATACGATCGCATAGTCGATCTGGCTAACTCTCTTGCCCCGGATAAAGTTGAAATAATTTTAGTGAACGACGGAAGCAGTGATGGATCTGAGGATATTTTGGATTCCTTTGTTGCAAAAAACTCTTGCTTTCGTGCCCTGCACTTATCTAGAAATTTTGGTC
>CAZJXY010000386.1:0-4080 GCA_964549925.1 uncultured Bdellovibrionales bacterium
ATCCGAAAGAGAAATACGCTTGGATTTGGGATACCTGCTTTCGGACGGATTAGATAGCAACTCTCTGGCTGTGCGAGATCACCTCTTGGATCAAAATCAGCACGACATAAGTGCCATACTCGAAAGTGTACGCGTCGAAGGATGGGAGCTTAGTCAGAAACTCGCGCGCGGCGTCTGTGTATTGGCTCCTAGCAGCGATGTAAGATCCACTGCCGCCATGGTTTTTGATGTCAGAGGGTTAGTTAGAAACGGTTTGCTGCCGATACCGACAGGTCACGAAAAACTCGCAGCTACATTAATCGATCCGGGCAGCGGCTCGCTTAGCGAAGCAAGCCATGGTTTTGTTTACTGCCCAAATCTTTTCGCAGACCCCGCTTATCAGCCCACACTTTCCGCTCTTTTGAGATCCGGAATGGTTAGATCACAGCCCGAAGGGCGAATAGTTACCAACCCCTTTTTTGGCTGCGTATTTGCTGCCAGCAGTGACAGGGATATTGTAAATCTCCCCTCTTTGCAGCTAGACGCGCTCAAAGAGATGGCGCGCTTTGTTACCATTCCACTTGGTTCGAGGTTTACCACCGTAGCTCAATCACTGGCGCGCGAGCTCGATCCAAGTATTAAACTGCGGCCGCATGCCTTAGCCGTCTTCTCGGCTTTTGTCGTGGCCACACGCACTATGCTGGCACAGCCCGATTCAGCCCACTATCAGTCACTCGATCCAAGAGTCAGAGAGGCCCTTGGACAGATAACTCAACTACAAAAAGTGCTGCTTTATGACGATGACTTTTTAGCCCGATACCCAGAGGTTAATGCACAACTAACCAATACAATTCCTGCACCGGCTAAGGTCCAAGAGGAGACCGATCCAGCGCACGCTGCAACGAAAACTGTGAGTCAAGGCTCGAATGTTAAATGGCCAGCAGATCTGGCCTTCAATCTCGGGGCGGAAGACCGGACCTTACCGATGGAGGCACTCATACTGCTAGGCACACATCAGGCACACATTCGAGCCGAGTACAGCCAATACATGGATGTTAATCCGCAAGCCCATTACGAGTTCGGCCATGGCATCACCGATACCCGCGCTAAAGAGTTAACCCGGCGCCTCTCCAGGAAAGCCGAGCGCGATGGTGAAATCGATCTCTTTGACGTCATTGACTATTTAAATGAGCTTGCCAAGAGCGGTTACCTTTACTACGAATTTATCCGCCAAACCGGGGAACAAATACGTGCACAACTGGCGGACGAGCACGCGCGACGACGAAAAGGTGAGACAGGGAATGAAGAAGGAAGGTTAAATGAAAATGTGAGTGCAGAGCAAGATATTCTGGCTGAGATGCAAAAGAAATTTCCTTTCCCGAAGCCCGAAGAGTTGCATCAACAGGTGCTCAGATTCGCCCAAGCGCTGGTGCGCTACGATGTCTTGGCGGGTGCCGGTGTTGATATGGCTAGATTAGAAAAACCTGCAGTATCCGAATTCTTCGAGAAACTGCGCAGCGACCTAGAGCGCTATTGGGAAAATGATGGCGTCTATGAACAGGACAAAAACGATCCGGAAAGACGAGAAAGGGCGCGTTTATTCACACAAATTTACGAAGGTCTAGTTGCTAAAGGTTACAACGGAGATCGGGTTTTTGAGTACATGCGATATGCCGTTGGTCCGCAGCAGCAGGCGGGAACAGAAACACAATGAAGTTTTACAAACAAAGAAATATTTCTTGTAAGAATAGTTTTTTCGAATGGCGAGCCTTACTAAATAGATAGGAGAGAAGTGAGGAGTTGTTGTTTGAAGTTAGTAGTTGAAAGTTCTTTTAAAGTTTAGAGCGGGTAGAAGCAGCAATTTGGCGGCAGCCCACTGCGTTAAAGACCACAGCGCTTAACGGAGGTGGCGCTGTCGCGAAGGTTAATCCTAGGTTTCACCTAAGTGATGACGTTTCCTCAAGTTGCATTGAAGACCGGCCAGTCTTCGATGTGGCGGACATGTCCACGTCGCACGTATACGCGTGCGGCATAACATCCACGTTTTACTCAATCCCCCAGCAGGGGGAAGGAGAGTTTCATGTTTAATTCCATCCCGTCCTCTGCGTTCCGCCGGGTATCCGCCGGTGAGAACCAGATCCCGGTGTGGGCCTATCAGGCCCCGTCCCAGTTCGCAGGCGCCAAGGGTCCGATCTCGGTGATCGAATTCGACGCCAAGTTCGACCTCCTCGGTGCCATGCAGGCCCGTATCCGCGAAGAGTTCGTCGCGCACGATCCGACGCAGTTCCGCGTCGAAATCAAGCCGATGACGATCGCGGAAGGCGTTCCGAGCGTGTTCTATCTCACGCCGGAACAGCCGCGGTTCGAAGTGCCCGGCCAGAACCTCGTGTTCGCCTTGGTGAAGAACACCCCCAAGGCCGACGCAGTCGTTCCGGTTCTCGCGCTTCACAACCGCGCGGGTGCGGTCATGAACGAGTCGCCGGTCATCGAGGCAAAGCATGAGCTGGGCATCCCGGCTTACAGCTTGCAGATCCTGACCGTCGACAGCAACAAGCCGCTGGTGACGTTGGGCTAACCCCTTTCCGGCCTGCTCTCCGGAAAGCGGGCTAAGTTAGGGTGATTTAAGTGGGAGGAGGCGCTATCGATCGATGTTCTGATGTCGCGTTGTGTCTTAGGTGACATGCGATGTCTTATGGTTGGGAAATTCAGCGCCTCCTCCCACCATTCAAGTCTTATGTAAGTAAGGAGTAATTTGTGTCATGGCCGATCAAGATCTTGTACAAGCTGAGGTTCCCACAGGAACAAATGCTCAGCACTCTAACGATGTAGCTGTTGAGCGTAATCCTCATTGGCGCACCCAATATGATTTAACTCAAATTGCTGCCGAACGCGGCTTCCCGCTCGAAGAATTCACCCAACGCTGCGCAGCTTTTTTTGAGCTATCCGAGGGAGTACGATACGCAGCCTTTCATCAAATTACCATACAGCAGGTTATTGATGATCCCATGATTAGATACTGCGTACACAGACATCTGCACCATGATCCCAGTACAGCAGTTCGCAAATATGCACTGCACCTTACTAAATCTGCCTTGGAGACCGTTAGGCCGGAAAGCGAATTGCACGAGTCGCTTCTTGGCGACGTCTTTAACAGCTTATTCGACCGAATTCGAGCCATTCAAAAAAGTGTCATTCATTACTTTGAGCGAAATCCAGAACTATTGTCCCTGCCTTTGCTAGTGAACCATACCAGGAGCACCTATCAAAGTAGCGAGGCCTTGTCGGCGATAGGGGATGCGCTGGTCACTCGCACACCTGGGCCTATAGATGAACCACTCTCAAGGGTCGAAGTCACCAAACTAGTTTTGAGCTGTGTCGATAATCCGAATCTGAATCTATCAGATCCTGCACACTTGCACCTCGAGCTCAATCTGCGGCGACTGCTGAATCCTACCTCTGAATTCAGAGAGCAAGATCCGAGCCTCCGGATGATTCTAGTCGAAGGTATGGCACCACTTCTAAACCGCCCCAATATATTCGTATACTATGTACTGTCTTTGGGTTCCGGTTATCCCCATGTAGATCAATTACTCCTCGACAAACTAGATGATTACTGTTTGCAGCTTGAGAACGGCTCAGGTCTCGAACTGCACCCGACCGATCGCCTGCAAGTACTTGACAAACTACAACCCTTGGCGCAGAACAACGGCCAACCGGAAGGATCGGCGTCCGAAAATAGCATCAAGGCTGCGCGTGTACTCAAGTTCATAGAGGGAATTTCAGCTTAGTTTATTGAACTTTCTCTAGTTTCCATATAAAAGAGAGTTGAAGCTTAGACACTCTTAAATGGAAAACTGGAACATCAACAAAAGCCTCGAACTTTACGGGGTGGGCAATTGGGGCGACGGCTACTTCGGTATCAACGCGCTGGGTCACATCAGCGTGCGCCCGGACCGCAACGGCTCGGAAATCGACATTTACCAACTGGTGCGCTCGCTTGAAGAGCGCGGCATTAAGCCTCCTGTTTTACTGCGTTTTGACGGGATTATGCGTGACCGCGTTAAACGTGTCGCCCAAGCCTTCGCTTCCGCTATTCAGGAA
>CAZJXY010000387.1:0-4068 GCA_964549925.1 uncultured Bdellovibrionales bacterium
CAGAGTGTCAAAGCGTACTTGCGGCCCTCTTTACTGATAATCGAAAAGGCATTCAACGGGTACTCGGCGTTTTCATCGCTCAAGCGCGCGTTCAAGAATTGTTGGGCCTCATCTAAAAAGACCACCATCGGACAAACCTTGAAAATATCGGCCCGAGCAAGTTCGAGTAAATGCCTTCCGATAGCATTCACCACAATTTCTCGAGCATTATGGGCAAAGGAGAAGTGTTCCAGCGAGACGCGCAGTACCTTTGCTTCCGGATCCTTTAAGAACTTTTCAATCTCGCTAAATAGCGAAGGTATGCCGCGCAGTTGAAAAATCGGCGCAAGTTCCGGCGAAGAGATCATGTCCGTTATCCGCCCAATCAGCGACATACAATTTGAATGATCCAATCCGTTTATTCCGCCCCAAAACTGCGGCTCGGTAGAACTCTGTTGCGGATGAACGCATTCGTTCTCTATCTGGCGGGAAAGATTTCTAATATCAAACTCAGCAAAGGGGGAATCTACGACGTCGGTATGCCGTCCGAGCTCCCTCTCAAATTGAATCTTGGAACGATTGGCCTTAAGAATAACCCCATCTACAGCCAAGTTTCTTGTAACCTGGGCAAGCTTTAAGCTCTTCATCGCAGCTCGAAGCTTCGGCGCCTGACTCTCGCCGCTCGGCCGAAACATGGCGAATAGGTCCCCCTCAGTCAAATCAGTGTATGGTACAGAAACCTCGGTAGCTTCAGGCTCAGGCGTATTTGGAGTTCCGATATAAAGATGGCGTACTCCCGAACTTAAGTTTCGATACTCACCTGTGGCATCAAAAAGTAAACACTTTGAGTTCAGCTTGGCGCATTCCTCCAAGATTTTGGCCATGGTCCAACTCTTACCGCCACCCGTAGCCCCAATTAGCGCACAATGTCTTCCAAAGATCTGCTCGGGAGCAAATGATAGCGGAGTATTTTCTCGCCCCGGGAGAAGCGCAAAGGAGAGGCGCAGCTCATGTCCTCCGAATTTGCTATGTTGCCCTTCTGCGAGCTCTTGGACTAGTTCTGGTGCGGCTAAGTATACTGAATCTCCGATCGCTGGAGTATGTACAAGTCCATTTTGCGACACGCCCGAGGGAAGCGATATGGATGTAATCATCTCGACACTCGCAACTCGCTCATCAGCGTTTTGTTTGTCAGATATACGGATCGAGGAAAGCTGCCCAAAGAGTCCAAGGTCATGGGATGGAATGACAACAAAGTCACCGACTCTGGCGCGAGCTTGCGAGCCTGAAGCAGATTGCATCGAGTCTAAGATTAGCTCTAGGCTATGTCCCGAAATATGCACAACTTTTCCAAGGAGTGCGTCCGGCTGGACTATCTTATCGCTCAAACTAAGCTGGGCTGGACTATCTTTATGGCTCATCTTCTTTCGCTTATTTACCTAATAAATACGGTTTACCGGTTAAGAAGGTAGTGCATCCTTTAAATTAGCGCAAAGAGAAGTTACGCTAATCGGCGGTAAATTGGTAGATTGTTCGTAGGAACCCCCATATTCTCCAGCCTACCCAGAAATTTCTGTTTGTAACAGCCAAACCTTGAAGTAAGATGCCGACAAATTTACATTTTACCGTGCCGTGAAAAACTTTAACTCGCCACTCTCTAACGACCAGATCGCCAGAAACTTCTCCGAGATCTCTCCAGATTTTACCCCAAGTCAGGCCGCAATCGAGGCAAGCCGCTGCCTATTTTGCTATGACGCTCCTTGTATCCGGGCGTGTCCGACTAAGATAAACGTTCCTCAGTTCATTCAGCAGATTGCGGACGGAAACCGGACTGGGGCCGCAAGAACAATATTTACCGAAAACATTCTTGGCGCAACTTGCGGAAAGGTTTGTCCCACCAGCGAACTTTGTGAAGGCGCCTGTGTTTTAAATTCTCTCAATAAAAAGCCGATTGAGATCGGGCGACTTCAGCGCCACGCCTCTGAATTTGCGATTAAGAGTAACCTTCAATTTTTTCAAGCGGGTAAAGCTACAAATAAAAAGGTCGCTATCGTTGGCGCTGGCCCAGCCGGAGTAAGCTGCGCCTTTGAACTGACAAAGCTCGGACACTTTTGCACCGTGTACGAAGCTAAGGATCGACCTGGGGGGTTAAACACCTACGGCATCGCTGGATATAAGCTTAAAACCGAAGACGCCTTAAAAGAAGTCGATTACGTAAAACGCATCGGCATAGAGATTCAATTAAACTCTCCCATAGGAGACGAGCTAAGTTTTGCAAAATTACTCAAAGAATACGACGCGGTGTTTCTCGGGGTTGGGCTGGGAGGAACTGCCAAATTGAAAATCCCCGGAGAAGAGTTGGAGGGATGTCTAGAGGCGCTGGACTTCATCAGACCTACTCGTGATAAAAATTATAGCGGTTGTAAAATCGGGAAAAACGTTGTGGTCATTGGCGCCGGAAATACTGCAATCGACGCCGCAACTGCTGCTGTGCGCCTTGGGGCCGAAAGTGTGAGCATTCTTTATCGGCGTACCGTTGCCGAGATGCCGGCTTTCCCTTACGAGTATGAGATTGCAAAGGCCGACGGAGTTTATTTTCGCTGGCTAACAGCACCGCAAAAAATTGTGGGTGAGAATGGAAGGGTCACAGGGATTGAATGCAGCTCGATGAAATTGACCTCAGCTGGTGGGATCGAGCGCGTGCCAAATTCGAACCACTTAATCCCGTGCGACATGGTGATTAAGGCGCTAGGGCAAGAGCCTCTGGCCGACCTGCTCGGAAAGATCTCCGGGTTGGAGCTAAAAGATGGAAAAGTTGTCGTAGACCCAAAAACACACTCGACTTCACTAAAAAAACTATTCGCCGGCGGGGACGCAATTAACGGAGGGGGAGAAGTCGTAGACGCGGTGCAGCACGGAAAGGTTGCGGCGCAAGGGATTAATCAATTTCTAATGGGAAAACATTAACGAGGGTTTGAATGGCTGATCTTAGAGTCAATATCTGCGGCATCACTAGTCCAAACCCATTTTGGCTGGCCTCCGCACCACCAACAAACACTTACGATCAAGTCGCGCGCGCCTTTGATATCGGCTGGGGCGGTGCGGTTTGGAAGACAATCGGTGAGCCGATAGTAAACGTCTCCTCTCGCTATTCTGCGGTGCACTATCGTGATCGCCGCGTTATGGGGTTAAATAATATTGAGCTTATTACCGATCGACCGATAGAAGAAAACTTAGCTGAAATTCGCCGAATCAAAAAAAACTATCCGAAAAATATCTTGGTTGCCTCGCTAATGGTGGAATCCAAGAGAGAGAGTTGGCACGATATCGTAAAGCGCACCGAAGATACCGGCTGCGATGCTTTGGAATTAAACTTCGGCTGCCCGCACGGAATGAGTGAGCGCGGAATGGGAGCGGCCGTGGGGCAGGTGCCTGAATACGCTTGTCAGATTACCGGCTGGGTAAAAGAAGTCGCGAAAACTCCAGTTCTAGTGAAACTCACCCCGAACATCTCAGATGTACGATACGTTGGCAGAGCTGCAAAGAAGGGAGGCGCTGACGGACTTTCTCTTATTAACACGATCAATTCCATCACTGGGATCGATCTCAATACCTTTGTCCCAAATCCAGCCGTCAGGTCACATTCGAGCCATGGGGGGTATTGCGGCCCGGCAGTAAAACCGATCGCTTTAAACATGGTGCATCAGATTGCTTCAGACCCAGAGATTAATCTTCCAATTAGCGGAATTGGCGGCGTGCAGCAGTGGCAAGATGCGGTTGAATTTATGCTGCTCGGCTCAAGAACGGTTCAGGTGTGCACGGCAGTGATGCATTATGGATATCGCATCGTAGAAGGTATGTTAAGCGGGCTTTCAGACTGGATGGATAGTAAAGGATTTAAGAAGGTCGATGATTTTATCGGGAAAACAGTCGAACATGTAACCGATTGGGGAAATCTCGATCTGAATTATAAAATCGTCGCTTCGATTAACCAGGATAAATGCATTCACTGTGGACTTTGTTATGTAGCTTGTGAGGATGGCGCACATCAAAGCATTAAAAAGAGCGCCGAGATGCGCACTGTGATGG
>CAZJXY010000388.1:0-4067 GCA_964549925.1 uncultured Bdellovibrionales bacterium
GGTAATCCTGGCCGGCGCAAATGGTGCCGGAAAGTCGACCGTCGCCGACTTCCTATTGCAGTCTCGTTCTATCTATAGCTTTATTAATGCCGATACTATCGCCCAAGGAATTAACGCTGGAGGTGCCGTCGGTGTCGGGCTTGGGAGTCAGGACATTCGTGCGGGAAAGATTATGCTTTCGGCGTTGCACTCAGCCATTTTGGCTCGTCAAGACGTTGCTTTCGAATCCACTATGGCGGGCAAAAGTTGGATCAATCTTTTTAAGCAAGCAAAAGATTTGGATTATGAGATTACCATTTGCTACGTTGCGCTTCTGTCACCTGACTTGGCCGTTCAACGGGTGAAAGATCGCATTAGGCAAGGAGGGCATGCGATCCCGGAAGCGACAATACGTAGGAGATTCGATCGATCAGTAAAAAGTTTCTTCCGCATCTATCAAGACCTGTGCGATAATTGGTACCTCTTCGATAATTCGGGGTTAACCGCGCTATTGGTTGCTTTTAGGGAGAATGGCAACGCGATACAGTTAATTAAGAAAGATCTGTATGAGCAATTCAGAAGTCGACATTCTTGATACGATCCAGAATCCTATTTTTCGTAGGCTTGCGCGCGAGCTGCGAGATGATCTGCCGCAATACTTGAAAGATCGCGAGCGAAGGATCGCTGAGCGCAGAGCTTTTGTACGCAATGTTTGGGAAAAAGCCTGTCGCGATGCGGGGTTGGTAAAAGGGGATATTAAATAAGGGGCCAGATAAGTGAGCCTGATTGTCAGGTCGCATGCACGGGGGTTAAGTTTGTGTTGACCGATTCTGAAAACCGCTCAGTATCATGATCGATTTATCTGCTTAGATGGCTGGTGGAAGGTGATATTAAAGTTAAAGATTTTACTTTCATCGTTGAGCCGCACTTAGGGCAAAGTAGTGTCAATCTCGTAAATCTGTTTTATTAAGGCAGCCCCGGCGCTGGAGGCTTTGCGTTTCTCATCTCGGTCAAGCGGCAGTATGCTGGGGAGTGAACTGCTAGCTTTGCGCTTAGCTCCCCTGGTTCGAGCGGAATAAGCCCCAAAGAATCTGACCAGCTGTTCCCAGCGATTGGGAATATGGACGCTTAAGCGAGCCAGGAACTCTACAGGGGTAAATTAATTTGCTGCGCCGTCTTTAGTTGTATCGAACGCGATATGCGAAAACATAATATCCCGGATTACAGAGCCTCGCCGAAGATTACCTGTTCAAATCACAAAGTTCAGTTGATTCTTGATTCCGACATCAATTAAGGTTTAAGCGCTTCTTCTCAGCGCCGGCAGTATCAGTCTAATTTTTTTACCGCCGATTTCGTCGTTAAAACAGCTCAATCCGCTTCGTAAGCGTAATCAAGATTCAACTCCGAATTCAGCTTCGAAACCCGTCAAACCGTCATTTCTCTCTCAGGACATCCCGCGACACTTACAGTTTTCTGCCCCTCTTATTTCCTCCACCCACAACACACTTACAACTATCTGATTTCTTTGCTCGGATAAGAACTCCTTGCCGTTTACTCGGATAACCTAATCAAGGCATTATAGGGGCATGAAGGAGAAGTCCTGCCATTATACTAGGGAAAGAACTCTTTTGGAGGAACACAGATAGATGCAAAAATTGAAGGGACATGCAGTTATTATGTCACTATTATTTATCTTGAGCTCCTCGCAACTCTTCGCTGAGCCAACTTCACCGGACGATGTTCCGAATTACGTTCAACGAGCGCTAACAGCAAGCAGCGATCTTTTCGAAAAATATCCCCTAAAGGCACAGTCCTTCTTTCCGACTGGGTATGAGTCAGCTCATGCCAGCGACGAGATAGTGACTTTGTATAGAACCAGCCTTTCAGAGCTAAGACTTACCAGATTAAACTCCGTGAAGAACATGCTGATAGACTTGGGTCTCTCCCTCACAGCAAGAAAGGACAGAAGGAATCTGCGTTCCATCTATAAAATGGTCTATCTGACTTTACCAAAAAAGTTTAAGAAAAAAGTTACTCCTTATGCACAGGTCAGGAATCTACCGCTGAAAGCTCTTCGCACCAAAACTCTGAAATTAATGAACTTTGTGCATGTTAATATCGATCTAATTCTTGAGCTTATTCCCTCTTCGGAGTTGATAATCCCTCCCTTTACTGTCAATCCGATTGCGGAATGTTCTCAAGAGACCGGTGCAGAAGATGCCGGCTATGAGTCAGAACTGAGTGAGCGGTGTCAAATCGGCGATTACGACCCCGACGGACTCTTTTCGAACGTCAATTTTCCATTAAAGGACAATCTGACATGCATTAAAGATCAGGGGCGGCGCGGTACCTGCGTTGCGCACGCCATAGCAGCAACAGTAGAGTCGCTCAGGCTTAAGTATAGCAGTATCGCAAATAATCTGTCGGAACAGCATATTTACTATACCGGGGAAGTTGAGGCCGAGAGTTTGTACTCGCTTTACGATATGCAAACAAGCGGGCTTTGTACGGGCTGTGTGTTGACCGAGTACAGCAATGAAGCCTATCCAATTTACTATGAGCGAGATTGGAATTATAATAGATCCTCGTTTATTGGTGCACAGACAGCTGAACCCTCCACAGCAACGTTCGTTTACCCAACTTCTTGCACCTCCGACTATAGCGGAGAAGCTTGCAGTCTCTACGTATGGCAAACTCAGACGAGTGTGCAATCTCTCGGAATTCCAATTCCGTCCGCCGCGCCTACTGGCCCGCAGGTTGTCGAAACCATAAATAACTATTCCTATTTGCTGTCGGATGGGGTCGGCGGACCATTAACTAGCATCGCTCTGTCGACAGCTATTCTTCTGCTAGCAGGAGATCACCCCGTGGTGTTGTCAATTACGTCCACAAATGCATTGCAAGCATCGACCGACGGCTACGTTAGATATTCAGCATCGGATACTCCTCGCGGAGGTCATGCTATGGAGATGGTCGGCTATGTTCCCAATAACCAGGTACCAGCTGGTGCGCCTCAAGCGACTGAATCAGGATATTTTATTGTAAAAAACTCATGGGGAATCGATTCGGGAGATTGCGGTTTTTACTACTTGGACTACGGGTACGTGCGACATTTTTTGGAGTATATCTCCATCTTCGACATCCAATAGGATTTTGGGGCGAATCTGGTCGAAGAGAGTAGCCGAATGGCAATGGCCCCTCAGCCATCTTCTCAGAGACCCCGCTTGCTTCTGCTGCGTTCCGCTTAGTAGAGAAATATCAGTTATTGGTTGTGCTTATCTCTTAAATTGCTCACCAATTGGGTTCCATTCCGGCACAAAATGTTGCTTTCAAAACATCAAATCCTTCAAACTTGTCACAGGCTCAACTACTATATGCGCGTGAAACCATTAGCAGATCACTCTGTTTTTAAATCGACAGTATTCAAACGGGTCGCTGAGAAGATTTGCGGGTGCACCAGCAAAATGAGCCGTGCTGCCATAAGATTGGCATAACCTTAATGGTGCCGTAGTATGGAGGCATTCGCCTATGTCCGCTTCTAAATCACTTAATCAGTCTGCTGGATCGACGGTACTCCTAGCGCTCTCCTTTTTCTCAGGGGGGTGTAGACAAGAAGACTCAGACCAGCAGTCTGACACGCCGATCACGGTTACCAGTGAACTTGAACTTCCACCTCTCGTCAATTGCCCTCCCGACGAGCGAGCTTATCGAATTGAGTCCCCGTCCGGCGAAATTGACCCCCAACTAGCGCTTTCCCCAGAACAGGTATCCAAGTTAAATGATGCCATTTATCTGCTTCAAATTAGTTCAACCCCATCCGACCCCAGGATCACCCAACTGCGCAGACTGCCAATGATGTTGATGCCACCGCAACTTGCAGCCAAGGCTAACTTAGAGGCAGCATTTACCGACTTTTCCGTGGAGCGTAGGAGCGCCGATGGCAAAGTCTCTACTTCCCTACAACCCACGATCGTCTTTCAACCACAGTTTTTTCTTTTAAATACGGCTGAGATGGCGATCTCTATCGGACATGAAGCACGACATTCTTTGCGCCCTAGTGTCCCAAAAGGTGACAAAAGAAGTTTCTA
>CAZJXY010000389.1:0-4064 GCA_964549925.1 uncultured Bdellovibrionales bacterium
TTGCTCATTGCGTAAATCCCTCCGTTTCTGTGCAGCCCGCTGCCTTGCCGCTTGGCGACCGGCCAGTGCAAGGCCGGTACTTTAATCAAGTAATTAACTCACGTCAATTAGCCAGCGCTTCGATTATCTCGGAATCTCGTGGGGTTAGAGCGTGCGGATTTGCTCAGTAAAGACCCTACAGGGAATTGTTGAACTTTGGACCAAAGCTAGAACGTCCTGGTAAAGTTGATCTAAGCCAGTCTCATTTTGCGGAATTACGAAGATCGCGCTCCCACTCCCAGTGAACGACGCCTGGCCTACCCCGAGTGCTCTAACTTCAGCCAGTAGTCGACCAAGATCGGGAGAAATGCTTACTATACTTTGTTCAAGGTCATTACTTACCCGAAAACGTCCGGTAATTTCCCGCCCCTCAAGAGACAATGGAGCTAAACTATCTGAAACAGAGTCCTTCAATTCCGGATTCAACTCGCGAAATCGAGCATAAACTTTTGGGGTGGGCATCTCCAAGTCAGGAACAATAATCAACACCGGGAAGCCGTTTAACCGCTCTTGGACATCCCTGGGCAGCGGCACGACTATCTCCCCAATCCCTTGTACCACTTGGGCTCCACGCATCAAAAAAAACGGGACATCCGCACCAATTGATGTACCAAGCTCGATCACCATCTTGGCCGATAACTCTTCGTCCATAGCAGAGAGAAACATTGCTCTAAGGCCTCTAAGCACTGCAGCCGCGTCACTACTCCCTCCGCCCATCCCCGATCCCTTGGGTATCCTCTTTATAATTGATATAATAACCCCTGAGTCTATTCCGAATTTTTTAAAGAATGCCTGGGCAGCTCGAGCGGCCAAGTTCTTCTCCACAGCGTTTAATTCAGCTAGGAACTCCTTCTCCCACTTTTCAGCGCCCGGCTGCATTTTAGAGCAATCAATCTCAATTGAACCCAGCTGGATTCCACGGTTTGTGGTCCGCTCAATCTCAATTTGATCACAGAGACTTAACGGCACATTCAACATTGAAAGTTGATGATATCCATCGTCACGCCTACCCGTGATTTTAAGAATTACGTTTAGTTTGGCTGGAGCAGTAAGTGTGAGAGATTCAATAAACTTTTCCTTAAAGTATGGGAATTCTACGAGACGTCTTCTTCTTCATTTATATCGCCAAGGCCGTCATCGTCACCACCACCACTAGAATATCTGCGCTCGACACTTTCCTGCTCAGTCTTGCAATCGATGCAAAGCTGAGCGACTGGACGAGCCATTAGACGCGCTGGAGAGATCTGTTCACCACAATTTTCGCACTCACCATAAGTCTTATCCTCGATCTTTTTGAGCGCTAAATCGATCTTTTTAAGAAGATAGGTTTCTCGCTTCCCAATTTTTTGCATGTTGGCTTGATTAATTTCAAGCGACGCCATATCGGCAGAATCTCCTGAGAGCGGATTTTCAAGCTCTGTCTCAGAACTCTCGCTCAGGTCCTGAAGGTGTGCCAGAATTTTTTGGCGCTCTTCAAGGAGGATCTTCTTAAACTTATCTAGCTCTTTCTTATTCATCCGAAACCAAGCTCGAAACTCAATTAAAAATAAACTGCCCGACTAAATGGTTATGCCCATCTCTGGAAAACTAGCGACAGTACTAGATTTCCAGCCTCGATTAAAGAAGTTAAATTCAATCGATCGAGAAAAGGTCACTTAGCCAATTTGGCAATAATTACAAGAAGATACATATATTATCAACAGCTAGAGTATTCCCCGAACACAGATCTAAGCGAGTCGGATATCTCGCCCAGCGTAGCTTCCGCGCGAACTGCCTGAACGATCGAGGGCAATAGCGCCCCGTCAGCAGTCGCAGCAGCACTTTTCAAAGCTAGAAGGGCGGCATCACTTTTCTTCTGGTCCCGACGTTTGCGAAACTTAGCCAATCTCGCCTTTTGCTCCTCTTCGCCCTTTGGGTCCAATTTTAATATTTTTGTCCCAGCCCCGCTTTCCCCGATGTACTCATTCACTCCGACAATCAAAAGATCCTTATTCTCAATCTTTCTTTGATAATTATAGGCCGAACGCTCAATTTCTGCTTGCGGGAACCCTTCTTCAATTGCTCTTACCATTCCGCCGAGCGCATCGATCTGAGCGATCTTTTTCTCCGCCTCCGTTTCGATCCGTGATGTCCAATTCTCAATTAAATATGATCCAGCAAGTGGGTCAACTGAATTAGCGACACCCGATTCGTGAGCGATAATTTGTTGGGTGCGAAGGGCAATTAGAGCACTTTCTTCGGTAGGCAAACCCAAGGCTTCATCAAAAGAATTCGTGTGGAGCGACTGAGTTCCGCCAAGAATTGCAGCAAGCGCTTGAAGTGATGTGCGGACTATATTGTTTTGGGGTTGCTGCGCAGTCAAAGAACTTCCAGCTGTTTGGGTATGAAATCTCAACATCATTGAGCGCGGATCTTTCACCTTAAAGCGATCGCGCATTATTTTAGCCCAAAGCCGCCGGGCCGCGCGAAATTTCGCGATTTCCTCTAGAAAGTCGTTATGGCAGTTAAAAAAGAAAGCCAATCTAGGCGCGAATTTATCGGGATCCAACCCTGAGGCAATCGCGGCCTGCACATAAGCGATGCCATCGCTTAAGGTGAAAGCCACCTCCTCCACTGCCGTGCTTCCAGCCTCTCGGATATGGTATCCGGAGATACTAATCGTATTCCACTCAGGAACATTTTCTCCACAAAACCGAAAAATATCGGTCACGATCCTTAGAGCGTCTTTTGGAGGGTATATATAAGTTCCCCTGGCAATATACTCCTTAAGTACATCATTTTGAATCGTGCCTTGGAGTTTACTCCATGGAATATTCCTGCGCTCGGCCACAATCAGTAGAAATGAGAGTAAGATTGCAGCGGTTGAGTTGATGGTCATCGAAATTGAAACCTGGTCGAGCGGAATTTGATCTAGTAACACCTCCATGTCTTCGACCGTACTAATGGCAACCCCTACCCGACCCACCTCTCCGCTTGACAACGGATGGTCCGAGTCTCGTCCCATCTGAGTCGGTAAGTCGAAGGCGACGCTAAGCCCAGTTGTGCCTTGTGAGAGAAGGTATTTATAGCGTTGGTTAGCCTCTCTAGCGGTACCAAAGCCAGCATACTGACGCATCGTCCACAGACGACTGCGGTACATGGTCCGATGAATACCTCTGGTATACGCGAATTTACCTGGCTCTTCTGAGCCCTGGCTCAATCCTTGCGGCAAATCTTGGTGCTGATAGTGACTCTTAACTTCAAGTTCGGAGATCGTCTCAAACCGTAGCTTTCTCTCTTTGACGGTGTTTTTATCCTTTGTGGTAGACTCTTTCGTTTTCATCTCGCCATAAAAGCTACTTCTTACCGCCGGATCTTTCAAGAGACGCAATCGTACCATTAGTTCAGAGCTAACCCACTGATTATTTGTGCGACTGCGAGTTGACCGCTATTATCGCCGTGGCTAGACTCAAGCATTATGAACGCCATTGACGAACTTGCAAAACGTAACGAATTGGCCGAGCTTGGTGGTGGAGAGGAGCGCATCGCAAAGCAGCACGAGCAGGGAAAGCTTACCGCCAGGGAGAGAATTACTCTGCTTGCCGACCCCGATACTTTTCAGGAAATTGACCGTTTCGTCACACATCGCTGTGAAAACTTCGGCCTCAAAGATCAACGTTACTACGGTGATGGCGTCGTCACAGGTTCGGCAAAAATTCACGGACGACCAGTTTTTGTCTTTGCCCAAGACTTTACCGTATTTGGTGGCTCATTAGCGACATATCACGCCAAGAAAATTTGTAAGGTCATGGATTTGGCCGAGAGCGTTGGTTGCCCCGTGATTGGATTGAATGACTCTGGCGGCGCGAGAATTCAAGAAGGGGTCGAGAGTCTGGCTGGATACGCTGATATATTTCTACGGAACACGCTCTGTTCCGGTGTTATCCCTCAACTCTCCTTGATTATGGGCCCGTGCGCTGGTGGTGCAGTCTACTCGCCGGCGATTACCGATTTTGTAATGATGGTTAACGGCAAAAGCCACATGT
>CAZJXY010000390.1:0-4062 GCA_964549925.1 uncultured Bdellovibrionales bacterium
AGTGGTACAAATTTTAATGCGATGCTCGAAATACCGAAAATTGCAAACAACGCCGCTGCAATTATCGATTCAAAGCTCCCCATGTAATGTTGACCGTAATAGAAAGTCGGAACGCCTCGTCCCTCAAGGATGTGCTTTGCCATCAGTCCAACAATTGCTTCATCGGAGTCGATCACGAAATGCGAAGCGATTAGTTGATCTAGACGGAGCACCAGTCCACTTAGTACAATTGAAAATATAAAGTATCGATCTAAAGTGAGATAGCGCGACGCCCCGGGCCATTGCAAAGTTTCACTAAGCGCTCGATCTGGCAGCGTTAGAAGATTCTGGCGATGTGTGACCTTCTCATAAAGCTTGGATTCTCTCAGCGGCTCTGCGTTGCTTTTATATACGCGATTGTCTTGTATCATGACACGTATGGAGAGTTGATATTTTGCTTCTACGAATTAACTGCTTGAATAGTTGAAATCGAGCGATAATATATCCACCCTTGCCCCGAGAAAATCAACAGCCTCCAGAAATTTCCACCCTTCCGATTCAAAAAGCGAACGCAGCTCTTTCGTCCAGACGTATAGTCGTTTTATACCGATCGCGGCGGCCTCCTCGGTGCACGCAGTAATCAATTTTCTGGCCAACCCTTTTCCTCTAAAGCTCGAATCTACATACAATGAGCCTAACCAAGGAGTTAAATTTGGTCGAATATTCATATCCTCTTTCAGTAGGGTTACCGTCCCTGCCAATACATTTCCCGCTAAAGCGACTAGTGCGCAGGGTACCTCTTTACGCGTCATGGTCGCCGTGTGGTAAAGGATAGCCTGATCGAGATTCCCTTCATAGTACTCCGGCCATTCCGTGTTATTCCAAAGCGCGACTTGGCGAAGGTGCTGCGGATGATCCGCGAGATAGGTGATTTGAATCTCCATGCTAACGCCTACTTGGAAGTCTTAAATTCATTTAAGTAATTAAAGACAATTTCACGTTGGTAATGTTTGTCGTAGCGATGTTCAGGGAAGAATGGCCCGTTTCGATCGATATAATGTAAAAACACCTGAACCCAAATCTCCCCGTGAAAAGTCTCTCGCCAATGGTCGGTTTCATGACCTCGGTAAATTAACAGATCGCCCCGATCTAGAGATACCCCTTTAGGGTCGCCGCCGGCCAAAAATATTGGCCACAGATAATCACTTTTATACTCTAAAGCGAGGGTGGCCGATACCTCACAGGCAACTCGATCAGAGTGGCGTTCAAGCTTATCGCCTTCGCGGTAGATGCGGGTGAAGGAATAAGTCGGAACTAATGAGAGACCGGTTTTCTGCTCCATTAAAGGAAGAAGATCAATCAAAAGTACTTCGGTCAGCGGATAGCGGTAGGCAACGTTTGTGCCTTTAACTTTGGTATCCTCGGTCATAAGCCCCTCGTATTCGGCCATAATAATTGAACGGCCGATGTAGGAAGCCATAGCGTTCGAGATTGCATGTTGAACTACTATTGAGGTCCTTTCGGATTTGGAGTTCGGCATAGGTCGTTTAACTCGCTTGCACGGTTCCCTAATGTGAGGAACCTATGAGAGGTGTGTTAATATCACAACTAGACGTAGAGGTACATCAGTGGGTACAACTGATCGGATTAAAATCAAATAAGGGCCGGTCTTACTCAGCGCTGTGCATTTTCTCGGGTGTCGATTTCTGTGCCGAGTTGTTCGCAGTAACCACTCAAAGTATAGAGTTCGGGGTAATCCGTGGGATCGAGAGTAACTCGGTATGCCTCACCGGTCGGAGTCATAATATAGCTTCGGTGAAGTTTTGTGTCATCATCCTTAGGCAAGTGATACTCAATCCCAGGTTGGTAATCAGTCAAACGCTCTGCCAAGCCGGCCTTGAATTTGGCATCAATTTCTTCTGCAACTAGTCGATCAACAGCGGAGGTTGCTCGGCGGTAGAGGTCTCGCAATTTGGGTAACTCAGTTGTGTTCAGGCTCACACAGGCGTCAAGCAAATCTCTATTTATTAGCAAGTCATGAACGGCTCTCCAGCTCTCTCCGTGATTTAAGTTTACCATCTCTACCCTGGTTAAGTCCTGTATCTCTAGAGCTTCGTTTAAGTCGACTTTTTCGGGCGCCTCTAATCTTGTAGCAGCGTGTGAGTCGAGAGTCGGAACTTCAGGTGGGGCATTATCTGGATCATTGACAGTTAATTTCTCAGAGGTTTCCCTAGTTGCGAACCACACAGCACTACCAAGTAGCGTGGATATGGTAATGATGCTCGGCAATACGAATTTTCCGCTCGCGACAGACGCGTCCGGTCGATTCGGATGGTGATTGTGTGTCTGGATGGCCATAAAAGAGAAAGATAACACAGACCTATTCCCTAGGTCAAAAAGTTCGAGCGGAAAGAGCACCATCGAGGTCTTATTGAGAGGCCAGGCGAACCTGTTTTGATCCGAGTGTAACGAAGGTTTTAGGATTGATTGGAATTATGATCGAGCGCTTGAACTTCGGCATATCTCTAGTCCGATTGAAGTCAGTCGATTCCAAGGTTTTGACCAAAGAGAACCTGTGTGAATCGATATCGAGGTCATAAGCTAATTTGATCCAGCGCGATTGATTTGAGGAATTGATTATCACAGTAACCAACTCGTCTGCGGCTGGGCTCTTAAAAGTTGAGAGTAGAATGCCTGTCGGTAGGGCTCCGCTATTTTCGACGCGATAAAAGCCGGGTTTGATAAATTTTGCGTAATGCTTGAATCCGTAATATCGCTTTGGAACGATAATATTTCCATTCGAGTCAATTGATAAGAGGCCCTGGGCCGCATCTACTTCGGCTTGCCAGTAATACTGCCAATAAAACCATGCATTAACACCACCGTCCACTAATCCAGTGTGTAGCGGAGATATCGCTTGTATCGCTCCATCAATTCCATCTCCAAGTGAGTTACTGAGAACAGAGTACTCGGTCTGCCAAATCGGTAAGTGAGGCGCAACCTGGTTTGCTAAGGAAGAAAACGATCTCAGCTCACCGTCTCCGTACAAGTGAATATTCAAACCTTCTACGTTCTCAAAACTTTGGGGAAAAGATGTTGCGAGCTGTGTTAGATCATCTAACCCAGCTGCTGGGCTGTGGGATTCAGTCATAAGTAATCCGGTGTCAATTTGCTCAGTTACGAGTCTCTGCTTTAAGAGTCTTGAGAGCTGGTTAAAATCGTCGGGGGACATTAGCATGCTCTGATAGGGGGCCTGAATCTGAGGCTCGTTCTGAAGAGATATTAAATCGATTGGTACACCGTAGTATTCCCTCATGCCACGAATGAACGCCGTATACCATTCGACCCACTCATTTCTCATCTCACTGCGCAATCTTCCTCCGTTATTAAGATCCTGATTATCTTTCATCCACGCAGGGGGAGACCAGGCACTAGCTATTACGGAAGAGATGGTAGAGCCGGGATAGTCTAAAATCTCACGAATGAGTTCAGTCGATTTTCTAACTGTGTAGTTGCAATTATTTGAGGTTTGACAAAACTGAAATTTCTCAAGGTCAAGCGAACTCGAATCAAGATTATCATTGATCGGTTCAATCTCGGGGAGTGCTCTAATTCGTAAGATGGTGGCACCGAGATCACGGAATAACAAATTGAAAGCTAATTGTTTATTGGACGGGGTGAGATTTGCTATTAAGTTGTAGGCGAAAGCGACTGACGCCCCAAACCCATGAATCTGTTGTCGAGGGCGGGAGGTTTGGACTGCGAGCGTGCTGAAACCTACATTGGTATCAAACATGTAATACTCCCCAAGCTTGGAGCTGACCGTAGAGTTTAAGGTAAGGTCAGGAGGAGCTAAGTACTCTAGAAAGTCGCGGTTGACAGGATTCTCTACACTTTCTCTCAGTACTCCAAGCTCGTCGATGCCATCTCCGTCGTAATCAGAAGAGTACAGTCCCAATGATCTAAATCTATATTGATCAAAGGTTCTCCAATCTGCAGCCACAAGCTGACTTGCACAGTTGTTCAAATCGCCAGGGGTGAGAGAATAAATTTTTAAGTTAAAATCTTCCTGCGGATGCTGGA
>CAZJXY010000391.1:0-4058 GCA_964549925.1 uncultured Bdellovibrionales bacterium
GGGCGAATCTGCCAGTCCAGAATCTGCTGAGGATCAGATTTCGAATTTCTTTGAGGGTCTCTCCCGACGACTTAAACTACCATCACTTCTACTCTCTGCGACTTCCTTGTTCGCGGGCTGTCGAGCTACCGAAGTAAAGTACGAGATGGTAAGTTCCGCTCGAGACATATCGAAACTGACTTTGACGGACGAGAACCGCACGTCCCATGAACTCGACCAAGTTTTTTTTTCAAGGGAAGACCCGAAATTTGATCCACTCCCATTGCCGGAACTACATTCCTCATGGTTTAGCATCCCCCCCCAAGTTCCTAGCTTACCTTCTGATCCAATTTTAAATCTCGATACATCAGGATTCGAAGATCTAGACATTACGGAGTTCAAAGGAGCTCAACCAAAACCAAAGCGAGATTACAATGACACTCTCAGCGGACTAGTTGAACGAGAGACAGATCGGTGGGCGGAGCGCCTCTCTAGTGAGCAGTGGTGGGCGAAAATGGGTGCAAAATTTGCGCTCAGAGAAGTAAGGCGAATTTCGGAAGAGGATCCAAACTCGCTCTATAACTACTCAGTTGGAAACCCGGATTTGAATATTGATCAGATAATCACCAGGGAGATTGCTGCCCAAAGGCTTAATGACCCGTATCTTGAATCCAAATCCGAGCTGATTAATCTGCGCCTCTCCCCTACTCTTAAGTTTAGCCCAGATTTTCCGAGCCTAGGGGATATTAGAGATGGTGATTTAAGCGGCGGCTTTAGAATTTACGTAAATAACTTTCTCGGGGGGACGCTCCGTCTTAAATTACGAGCCGAGGAGGGCGGGGGTGAGGAGATAACACTCACCTGGGGCGGAAGGTTCTAGCGCTCGAAAGTTTCGCACTACTGCTGAACTTAAGCCCTACTTTATCCGCCCTTCGACAAAGAACACCTCAAATACCTTCTCGTGCATGATCGGACCGTGTCCGAAGTACCCCTCCTCTCCGAAACATTCACCATGATCTGAGGTAACGATAATATGTGTTCTAGGAGGAACAACTTCATAAAGCTTCTCAAACAGACCATCTAAGTACTCGATATTTGCTCTCTGCTTCTCTTTTAGAGCCAGCATCGTATCCATGTCGAAAAACTCGTCGGTGGTCTTTACATCCTTCTTACCACCTTGTCCCTCGACGATCAGGTCATCCATATGTTTAAACACCCCGTGCATCCCGTGGATTCTGGGCAAAGCATCGCCAGACTCGCCGGGTAAAGTATATGGATAATGCGTCTCCCCTAGGTTTAATAAATAAAATGATGGCTTAGACTCATCAAAAATCAGCTGATCAATAATCGCGTTAAAATCATTATGCGCCTTCATCAATTGGTAACGATCGAAGTGATTATTTAGATTGGTGGTTTGGTTTAGCACCGGCATAGAGACCAGCGCATTCGTCGCATAGCCATGCTCCTTTAGGAACGCAGGAAGAGAGAGTCTTGGTACAAACCCTCTAAAACTTATATCCGGAATATTTAAACGGTGCCCCCAATTGACGAAGTCCTTTTTGTAGACCTCAGAGGCAAACACGCCCTTCGGACTCGTATGCGGACTCGCGCCCATCATGTAAACGGTGTGCGAGGGGACTGTCCAACTGGCGAAGGAATATCGACGCTCGAACTTCCCAAGTCGCGAGATGTTAGGTGTCTTCGCTGCCGCAAATGTATCAAACCGACAACTATCGAAAACGATGAATATTAAATTATTTTTCTCCTGTCCCATTCCGCTATCCTTTTAAATCTCAACTTTAAAAAATCTACTGGCGACTATCCCGCTTAATATCGAAAGAATTAAGAACGCTACCAACCAATGAAAATGCATCCCTAAAAACATATAAGAGCGAGCAGGATAAGTTAGGGTTAAGGCTGATATTGGGAGAGCTAACTTCGAAAGCATTGAACTTCCCGGATAAAGGAGATTAAACCACCAATCACGATATGTGTGCGTTTGAAGTTTAATGCCCGCGTCAGAGCCGACTACTACCTCTTTTTTGATTACAGTATTTAGGGGCTCAACATTCAGCGCTACTTCATGGGTCCCGAGTTTAAGCGCATCTACTCTCCAGAAAACCTCGCCGCTCTCCTCAACTCTTAGCGCAGGGGTGGCACGCAATCCATCGGGTACCTGCAATGAAACCCCGTATAGGACTGATTTCTTGTCTAGTTTAAGTGAGAGTACGGCCTGCTCACCCACGTTCAAGCCACGCACATCGTAACGCAAATTCAACTGTGCAAGAATCAAGACACACGGCACCATTAAAATTAAAATCGGCGGAACGGCTAGTAGAAAATACACTAATCCGTGGCCAAACATTTTGGCCTGCGACGATAAGGCAAGCTTTAGATCGTGACGAAAAAGCAGCGATTCCAAAAGACACCCGTAGATGTTTCGCTTGGCATTTTTGATCGCCTTCTGATTCGAGATCTTGCCGTAAATTAAAAGCAGCACGACACCACTTATCAACGAGACAACGGTTAACCCCCACCCCGGTGAAAAGGCAGAGAATGGAACCAAAAGATAATCAAATGCTTTTGTAAGCGTATCGTTTAGAAACATGATCAGCTGAGCAATCAACTATATTACTCTGTGCTACTATTCCAAGTAGCCAAGACCCTTTAACTGATTAGCGATTTCCTCGACTTCTTTGGCGCTAACAGCCTTATTGCCAGTCTGAGCGATAATCTTTGACGCCTCGGAGTCTAGAATCTTCTCCACAAACTCCTCGACTGAGGCAGCACCTGTAATTTCGCTAGCTACACGCAGCTTATCGTAGAGAGCTTTGCTTATTGAAATTTTGTTCGATCCAAACATCTTTTCCTCACTATCAATGCAGTGTCTACCCAGTGCAGCTACGCTATAACCTTCCCCTCCATATAGGGTGGGATTTTCACTGAAAAGATATCCAGTGCTGTCGGGGCAATATCTACAATGTGGGGGTCACTGGCCTTTAATTTACGGCTGCAGAAGAGTACACCTGGTATAAGCTCCGGGTCAACATGGTGATCCCCACTCCAAGCCTTTGTATTATCTGAAAAAACCTCGGGTTCAACAACACCAGTAACCGAATCCCAAGACACTCTGTATCCAGGCTCATATCCAACGATTAGATCAGGCGCCTCATCAACATACAGTCCTTTGTAAACTTTGGCAGTGTCGTGAACCTTTCGAACGCCGCTTGAGCCATCCGATGGGTCTTTGATCTGCGCCAACTTCTTAGAAATCTCCGCCTTTATTCGATCAGCCTCTTCGGCTTCGACAATGCCATTAGATTCCCGGCCCTTTCGATTGATATAAATCCCAGAGAGCCCTAAACCGAAGGCCCTGGTTTTGGACCAATCCACGTCCATAAGATAATCCGCGCCGGTGGGCGCACTCGATTTTAAAGACAGATACCCTTCTTTCCAAAGCCAGGTATTTAGATTTATTCCGCGGCGGAAAGACGCAAAGCCGTGATCCGAAATCACAAAAAGGACGTCATCATCTCTCAACTTTTCCCGCACTCGGCCGATCAATCCGTCCATCTTCTCATACATCTTCCCGATCGTATCATTGAACGCAGCGCCTTCTCGCGGAGAAGGATGGCGCTCATCAAGGTAGCGCCAAAACATATGCTGAATCCTATCACTGGCGTCAAACACGCAGACGCACAACCCTTCCCGAGTTCGCGCAAGAGCGTCGAAAAACATCTTCTCTCTTTCATCGTGAGTCAGATAAGTCTGATCGAGAAAACGCTGATCATCAATCACCAATTCATTTCTACCCCAAGTGTCTTCCATTAACCCAAGCGTTCCAAAGGGACCCTGTCGTTTTGAAATCCAAGTTGAGAAATAAACCGGATGAGCGATCGGCATGGCAGGTTTTTCCGGATGAATATTGATCGGTGAAACATAAACCGAGAGATTAGGAGAAAGCTCGCGAATACAAAATCTTGCAATCCCACACACTTCCTTCCGACCGAAAGGAAACTTAAGTTCGATCCAGCGCGAAAACTTATTTAGACTAAGACTCTCCCTCTCATCCCCAACTT
>CAZJXY010000392.1:0-4043 GCA_964549925.1 uncultured Bdellovibrionales bacterium
CAGATATCACCAACTGTTCGAAGGCGATGCCGTACTCGAACGTTCCGGGGATTAACTCAAAGTCAACAAGGTCTTCCAGTGCACGCTTTACTCCGTTGTCAAATAGGTAGAACTTTGAAGAGCTCTTTAACTGCTTTCGTTCCGAACCGGCGTAAGCGGGAAGATAAAACCCGATCAGCGTGTCTTCTAAAATTGCGTAGTAACTTTTTACCGTGTTGTCATCAACACCCACGTCGCGCGCAATTTTGCTGTAGTTTATTATCTGACCATGCATCTGCGCTGCGATCGGAAGAAAGCGTCGAAAGGGCTCAATCTTTCGAATTAGATGCTCTCCCCAAACTTCCTCCTTAAGATAGGTACTGGCATAGGCCTTAAGAAATCGGCGCCGATCCAAATTATCCTCCAATGTGACGACACGCGGGAGAGTCCCAAGGGAGAGCGCCATTTGGGTACTAAATCCTGGGCCGATCTCTTTGGCAGTCAGAGGGAAGAGTTGAAACACTGCGGCACGACCGGCGAGGAGGTTTGCTCCGCCATGCTTTAACTTCCGTGCGCTTGAACCAGTGAGAATAAATTGCAGATCGGTCTCTTCAATCTTTCGGTGAACAACGTCCAGCAGCTTTGGTACTTTTTGAATTTCATCGATAATTATTGTTTTGATCGGAGCAGGCAGTGCTGAAAGTTCATGATAGAGACTTTCGGGGTTAAGTTGGTAGCGTGCCTCATTATCCAGATTGAGTAGATCTAGGTAGTGGACATTTGAGGGAAAGGCAGATTTTAGTAGGCTAGTTTTGCCTGTTCCTCTTGCGCCGAATAAAAAATAACTTAGTTTATTCGGTAAGTTAATCAATCGACTGAACATACTCAGAATAATAGACCGAAATACTGAGTATTGTCAACTCGCCATTGGCCCGCCTAATTCTCGGGAGGTTTGGCTAAGCAGGGTTAATTGTAACCTCAAGTTCCTATTCAACTAACTTGGAGATGCCTGAAACCGTTAAGAAAATTTGGGGACGGTCGATCTTATAGGGGAGGGGGACTACTGTGAGAATGGGTAGTAAGAGATGTTTTACGCAGCGCGTCAAACGGCGCGAGAAGGGAAGTACGTCTTTGGTGGCGTTGGGGTTATTGGCGGCGTTAATCGTGGTTTTGTGTATTCCGTTTATCGTAAACATTGGGGAGAAGACGGAGCATAGTTTGGGGTGTACGTTGCAGCAGGGGTATCCAGAGGACGGGGCTGGAGAATTTATTTGTAATAACCGTGAGGGGTCCTCATCAACAGGAACTGGAACTACCAGTGGCGTAACCTCAGGCGACTAATTTGGGAGGTTGGAAGCAAGCTCGAGCTACATGTTGTCTGCATCAAGTTTGTAAGCATGTCGCATCTGACTATGAGAAATGCCATACAGCGAGTCACCTGCAAACCATAAGCCGCCGGCTAAACGATCGGATAAGTCTTGATTCCCAGGTGGAATCGGAGCGTCAACAGCACTAGACTGGACGTGCCAGTTTCCGATTAGCACGTCTCGATGACAACTCATACCAAATAAATACTCAGTGCTCGGTGCCAGAGTCCAGTTAGTTGGGAGAGTAATTCCCGCTAGGTATCCAGGAGTATTGTAAACCGGTACGGAATAGGTAAAAGGCTCAGTTAAATCCACTAAAAGTGACGTTGGATAGATAGTTGTGGTCATCCCACCAGGCAGTCCATTGCAGTTGGGGATTGCAATGTGATCCGCTACACTCTGCCAGATACACGCTTCATACCTATTATTTACATCCATCCAGTCAAAAGGTGTGGTATTTGAAAAACCTATGCCAACTGCCCAAAGCGTCGCAGGCTTGACTCCGTTGCCCGCAGGTGTGGTCCACCGTCTGGCCGGAGAGCCCTCCGAATGTCCCGCCGTATTCTGAGAAGCAAAAATAGATCCATTCTTATCAACAATCGAACTTTGAATAATCGCATCAAACCCAACAGCATTCCCAGCCACATTTCTTAAATCAGCCACAAACTGCTCACCACCTGAGCGGTCTAGATCATTTCCACGTTCTCTCATCGTCACGTTATCAACCGTCTGGCCTCGAACTCTATCAACCGAAATAGTAAACGGCTGATTTTTGTATGCTACATACTGCACAGATTGCCCGCTAACATTTGTGTTTGTGCCTTGGTGGTTAGTAAAGGTCCAGTTATAAGTTGCAGCGCCCAAATAGCTTAAACTAGGGTCGTTGATTGTAAGCTGATAAGCAATTGTCCCGCCGGTCTGTGAAATTTTTGAAACATTAAATGAAAATCCATTAACAGTGGCCTTAATTGCTCTAAACCCAAGCGGTCTTACATCATCTGCATAATATCCATGCTTCTCATCTCCACATCGTTGCCTCCAGCGAAGCCAACGGATAGTTCGAGCTGGAGCAAATAGGATCTTATTATCTAAATCATCTCCGCTAAACTGTGCGTGATATGTCCCGTTATCGTCATAATATGCAGGATCCCCGTTAGCAAATGTCCCATCGGTAAATGAAACTAAATCACAAGGACCATACTGACTGCCTTTCATGATTTGATAGGAAACGTAATTCGGCGCAGCCTGGGTGGTTGGAATATATCCGTTAGAGAAAAAGGTAGCGGCTCCATAGCTGCTTGAATTAAGCGTCTCAGGAGTTGACGACCCAAACTTACTTGCAGCATTCACCTCCAACGTCCCCGGAAACACACCAATCGCACCTGGTAGATAATCCTCAAATTCCGCCACACCATTAACCCTAATCCCTCTTCTTGCTAACGCCCCATCAATATCATTCTCATAGATACTCAGCCCCCCTCCCGCCGGCCATAACGCCGCCGCAGCTTGCTGCACCAAATTTCCAAATCCAGTCATGGTTAACGACTGATAATTTGTAATCAAAGAGACCGTCTTCCAAAAGAGCATATCAGCCTTCTCATCTCCAAGCCCCGCGACTTTCGAGATGTCATAAAACAACCCGGCAAAATATAATCCCGCTAACTCAGCATTTGTTGGCCCGTGATTTGTCGGCAATCCCGCCGGAACCTGATACGGAAAAAGATCATTGGTCGTACTCGGCGTATCATCGTGCATCATCACGTTATCTACCGACCAACCCTTATCGCAAGGATAAGTATCCTGAGTTCCGCACACCGCACCCGCCCATTCACGCTCGATCTGCATCGCCGAGCGATAAACCTCAGAGTGTCCGCTATACCGATACGCTGACCAGGCCTTTAAACCCTCAGCAATTGCTGGAACTACGTTAGTCTGCCATCCGGCTCCGTTTCCGAAATTAGGATCAGATGAAAACCCGCGATTATCCCCGATCACCCAGTTTCCGATTAAGCCGGCATACTCGCCGACTACATACTCAGGATCATGAGCGTAGCTTCTTACCGGATCGGTCACTGCGGTACGCTTCTGAGTCGAACCATAAAGGTTATTTCCGAGCACATCAGTAGCCCAGCTGGTTTGAGTAACAAACTCATCAGCATAAGGATATGGACGCCTTGAATTTATAAGTCCGACTAAGTCCGGTCTAAACTGCTTATTTAAAAGATTCTGAACAGTGGCTGCAGGAAGCCCAAGTGAGTTGATAAAGGGAGGAGTAAGCTTTGTCGTTCTATACCGGGTAATATGGTAGTAAAGATTCGCCTCAGCGTTCCATAGTACGCTCGCCCGCGGCAAACCATTTGCCGCTCCGGTTGGATCAATTGAGAAGGAATTTGTGGCCCCGGCAAACCGCTGCACACCGTTATCGGAAGTTCGAACGTTGGTATCTACATACTTTCCGCGAAGTACGTAGCCATTCATTCCGTTATCCCAGTTACTACCGAGAAGATTTCCGTTGGTCTGATCGTAGTTTCCAAGGTGGGTTAAGCAAACTTTAGTTTGAGCAGTGTCATACACCGGGCCGTTTTCCCAAACTTTTCCCCAGGCCTCGGTCTGGGCACCGCCTGTTAAACTAAGCCCACAAGCACGCTGAAGTGCGGGCCTATTCGTAAAGGAGACTTGAGCGAAGGCTATCGAGGT
>CAZJXY010000393.1:0-4043 GCA_964549925.1 uncultured Bdellovibrionales bacterium
ATCTTTGTGCCAAATCTGGTTGACCTGCTGATTAAAGATTTCACTGTAGCAGTGAATCGCGTCATGATCGCAGTTAGAACCAGGAAAAATTACGACAGAAACGCCCATTAAGCCGCTCTTATTTCAAAATTTTCGATTATCGGATTTGCCAAAAGCTCTTTACACATCTTTTCTGCTTGCTCTTTGGCCGATGAAAACTCTTTTCCTTCGAGATCAAACTCGATAAGACGCCCCACCCGAACTGCAGAGACATCGGGAAATCCGAGTCCTAACAATGATTTTTCCACGGCCTTTCCCTGCACATCCAAAACTCCAGGTTTCAATCGTACCAGCACCTGCACTCGCATAAACTCAATTCCCTTTGAAAGTTCTATCGAAAATTAAATCCACGTACTTTAAATGACGCTTTAAATCGAAAACCTGACTGATCGTCGCCTTATTTAGAACCTTCGTAATCTGAGGGTCTTTCTCCACACGCGCGCGAAAATCCGGAGCGTGTGACGACCGATCTTCCCAGGTCTGAAGCGCGTGTGTCTGGACCAACCGGTAAGCATCTTCTCTTGTGACCCCAGCGTCCACCAAGGCCAGTAAAAGCGAACCTGAAAAGATGACTCCTTTACTTGAATCTAAGTTGCGCTTCATCTGATCAGGGTAGACATCCAAGCCTGCGACGATTGCTTTAAAGCGCGCCAGCATGAAATCCGTCAAGCAACAGGCGTCAGGCGCGATTACCCGCTCAACCGAGCTATGACTGATATCTCGTTCATGCCAAAGCGGAACGTTTTCCAGCGCACTCTGGGCGTACGATCGCAACAATCTCGCAAGGCCGCTTATATTCTCGCAAAGAATTGGGTTACGCTTATGCGGCATAGCACTCGATCCCTTTTGACCCTTTCCGAAGGGCTCAGCCGCCTCCATCACCTCCGAGCGCTGTAAATGTCTAATTTCAACACAAAATCGCTCGATCGACGAACCAATCAAGGCTAAACCTTGGAAAAACGAGGCATGTCGATCTCTAGAAACTATCTGTGTTGAGACCGTCTCGGCCGTGAGTCCTAACGATTTCATCACGTGCGCCTCAACCGTCGGGGTAATTGAAGCATAAGTTCCGACAGCCCCTGCTATCTTTCCGACCGCAACTTCGGCAACTGCACTCTCAAGCCTTCCCCTACTTCTCGAGAGCTCAGCGTACCATGAGGCAAGTTTTAGTCCGAAAGTGATCGGTTCAGCGTGAATTCCGTGACTTCGTCCGATGCAAGGTGTGTGTTTAAATTCGATCGCTCGTTCTTTTATCGCATTCAGCACACCGTCCAGCTCACCCAAGATTTTCTCACCGGAACGCTTTAGTTGCAGAGCAAAGGTAGTATCCAAAAGATCATTAGAGGTCATTCCACGGTGAACAAAGCGTGAGTCCGGACCAACCGATTCCGATAGATTAGTCAGAAATGCAATGACATCGTGCTTTACCTCATTTTCGATTTCAAGCACCCGTTTAGGATCAAACTTAGCTTTCTCTTTGACCGTGAGGTAAGATTGCTTCGGAACAGTACCCTCCTCCGCCATCTTTTCTAAAGCCAGAAGCTCCACCTCTAGCCAAATTTTAAAGCGCGCTTCATCGCTCCAAATCGAAGCCATATCAGGACGTGTGTAGCGTGGAATCATAGCGAAGAATTATGCTTTAAAGCCGCCTTACGCTACTGAATTTACTGAGAAAAGTAAAGCAGTTCAGGCGGCAATTTGAGTAAGTTCGCCAATCTCGATCAGCGCAGTTGATTGTTCAATGCCAGCGCAAAAAAGCGCCCCGTTAAATTTATCACCGAGATGACGTTGAGCCGAAGACCTAGCTCTTTGGGGGGTGTTACAATTTTCACTGAGGTGTCCGAGCACCACGTGCATAAGTTCAGAGTGCAAAATCTCTTTTAAGAGCTCCCCTGCCGAATCGTTACTTAAATGGCCGTGGGAGGAGTTAATCCGTTGCTTTAGCTCCCATGGATACTCCGATGAAAAGAGCATATCGAGGTCATGATTAGATTCCAAAACCAACGCATGAGCCTGTTTTGCAGCTTCTGTCACCAGGGGAGTGACCTTTCCTAAATCAGTTACATGGGTAAATTTAAGACCTCCAGCCTTTAGAATAAAACCAACTGGATCGACCGCATCATGAATAATCGAAAACGGGCTGATTTCAATCCCTGCTACTTCAAAAGGCTCCCCAGTTTCGAAGCGAACGATCTGACTTTGATCGATCATTCCAGACTTTGTAAGTTCAGCGGATGTGGCATCATTAACAAAGAGTGGAATCTTATGCTTGCGTAAAAAGACCGGGATGCCGCTGATATGATCTGCGTGCTCATGCGTTACGATTATGCCCTCAATCGAGCCAGGATCTATCCCAAGCGCAGAAAGGCGAGCCTCGGTCTGCCGGCAAGAGAGCCCGCAATCTATTAAGATCCGTCTGCCGTGTGACTCTACAACCGTAGAATTAGCTTTACTTCCACTAGAGAGGACTGAAAATCGCATGCAAGGTTTATAGCTGGAGTGAGCAATTCTGTCTTTACTCTCTTTACTCACTCTACCCTCTGAAATTGCTGTAAGTTATGCTAGATATCCACAGTTAACTCAGAATAACTTAAAGTAGTGAACGCTAATACGAAGCCAAAAATCTGTGTGGTCGGCGCCGGTGCCTTGGGGAGATTTTTCTCTGAGCGCTTTGCCCCAATTTACCAGACATCATTGCTGCGAAGATCGAGCGGAAAAATGCCTCCCACACCCGCTGGAGCCTCTTTGATTGAAGTGAAAGACTTAGGCTCGCTCCCGACTGATACGATCTTTATCTTATGCGTTAAAGCTTACGATCTAGACTCAGCGCTAAAAACCCTCACCCCACACCTTTTGACTGACTCAACGCTACTGCTTTGTCAAAATGGTTTAGGGATATACTTACAAGCTGCAGAGGTGCTAGGCCGAGTGCGCCCGCAAATAGCTCGACTGCTTCCGAGCTTTGGAATAAAGCTTGAGCAGGATGGATCGCTTGCTGTGAGCGGAGCGCTACATGCTACTCTTAGCGTGCCGGATCATCAGCCTTGGCTGCTCAATCAGCTTACTCCTTTACTAACCGAGATCGGAATAACACTTTCTTTCCCAAAAAACATTGCGCAAGCTGAATGGGAGAAGGCCTTTCTCAATTTGGTGATTAACCCCTTAGCCTGTGTGCTGGATCAAAAAAACTCATGTGTTATTAAAGATGAATCGATCAAAAAACTGACCTTGCGAATCGCTGCCGAAGTCAGATCCGTGGCTAAAAAGGAAGGATTCTCCTTGGATCATATCAATGATCAGGAGCTTATTTCACGCATTGAAAACTGTGGCGAAAATATAAACTCTACACTTATAGACTTTCGCGCCGGTAAGCCATCGGAGCTAAACTACTTCTTAGGCCGCTTTCTTCGAATAGCAGAAAGTTCAGGAATTTCAATTGATCACCTAAAAACACTAGACATTATTCTCAAATCTATCGCTCCGAATTAACCGATCGACGTAGGTCTAGCTTTGCCAGATATGCCAATCCACAAAGTATAAGAGCTAGACCAACCCAGTGTCGCCAGGTTGCCACTTCTCCTAAAAAAATCATCGAATTTAAGAATGCCACACCAGCGCCAACTGGAAGCAGCGCCGAGAGCTTCGCTAAAGGTAATCTTCTCAGCGCTTCATACCAAAGATACATATCCAAAGATCTAAAGACGAGGGCAAAGCCAATCAGCGCGATCCAATTTCGATCTTGTAGTACTTGATTAAAATTCTGTGGTTCCGTAAGGAGCCCAAATCCAAGTAAGATTACTCCGCCAAAAAGAAGACGCGCACCCGCTATCACACTTGGAGAGGAAGCGAGATGCATAATTTTCTTGGCATAAAGGTGCGCAATTTGGAAAAAAAGCGGTGCGCAAAAAATCAAATCATCCCCGAAGTTGATCCCTGAGAATCCGCGGTAAGCAACAATCAGTGCACCACTTAGCATCACTAGGGTTGCGATAACCTGACCGACC
>CAZJXY010000394.1:0-4021 GCA_964549925.1 uncultured Bdellovibrionales bacterium
TTTAGATTCTAAGAACCATAGGGAGGTTTCGCGATGTTTTTAGAAACCGTCATGTACAAATTTGTACGAGGCAAATTGAGCATGTAAACTAAAGCGTTAGTTCAGGTTCAAACAGGAAAAGAAAGGCACTGGAACGAATGAGCATCCTTAGATTAAAGCAGGCGCTTTCCAGCACTCATCACCGCTGGCTTTTTTTACCGGGCGATGCCTTTCCCTGCTCATTGATTGAACTGTTGGCTGAAAAGTTCCCTAGTTATTCCAAAGATAGTTGGAGCAAGAGGCTTGATATTGGGGGAGCTTTTATTAATGGAAGCGCTGTATTTGCCGACTGTCGGCTCACACCTCCATGTTGCGTCGAATACTTTGAAACGCGCTACGACATCCTCAAGGCAAGCGATATTTTCCCCAGATTCTCGGAGCAACAGATAGTGTATCGTGATGCAGATCTTGCAGTTGTGGCAAAACCTGCCGGACTGCCATGCTTTCAAGCGCGGGAACAACGCTACTATAACTTCAGAAAACAGCTCGAAGATTACTTTAGAATCGATGTACACATGCCCTCTCGCCTTGATACTTCAGTTTGCGGTCTAGTACTCGTAAGCTTATCGCCAAGCATGCACGACAAACTGCAGAAGCTTTTCGAAAGACGAGCGCTGGAAAAGATATATGTCCTGCAAAGCTCCACGCCGGTCGAGTGGAAAACTATGAAGGTGGACGCGGCGATTGAACGTGACCCACGGCACCCAATTTTAAGACGAGTGGTGGAAATCGGTGGCAAAAAAGCTCACACAGATTTCGAGTCTCTTCAAATTATAGCGGATCAGCGACACAGTTTTGTTGCCATGCCGCGAACGGGCCGAACGCATCAAATCCGGCTGCATGCCGCTCATATCGGTATTGCCATAGTTGGAGATAATTTTTACGGGGGTGCAGCAGCGTCGGAGCTGCATCTTGCAAGCTATGCGATCCGACTGGTTCACCCCGGGAACGGGGAAAAACTGAGTATTTCCTTACCTCGCAACTTACAACCTGAGTGGTTACAGAGCATCTCAGCGCAGCTTCCAATATATTGAAAATTCTTCGGATCCGGTTAATAGTAATATAGCAATTTTTAAAACCTCAAATTAAATAGATGATATGAGTGTTCAAGAGAGAGATCTTATCGTTTTAGGTTCAGGCCCAGGTGGATATGTCGCTGCAATTCGAGCGTCGCAGCTAGGGAGAAAGGTAACGATTGTCGAACGGGAGAATCTGGGAGGTGTCTGCCTAAACTGGGGGTGTATTCCAAGTAAGGCGCTACTTCGCTCGGCTCAGCTTTATCACGATGTAAAACGAGCCAATGAATTCGGATTCGATGTTCAGGGCGTGAAACTGGATTTCCCGCGTGTGGTCACCCGCTCCCGCGAAGTCGCTGGAAAGATGGAAAACGGCGTAAATTTCCTGATGCGTAAAAATAAGATCGAAGTGATCAAGGGAAACGGCAGCTTTGAAAAGGGTAAGCGCCTAACGATAAAAGACTCCTCCGGGAAAGCTACGACTTATTCTTATAAAGACGTGATCATCGCTGTTGGGGCAAGCGCCCGCGGACTCCCGGGTATCGATGTCGATGGGAAGGTGGTGCATGTGGCCCGTACTATTTTGGAACACAAAGTACTTCCGCAAAAGCTCTTGGTGATCGGTGCTGGTGCGATCGGCATGGAGTTTGCCTATTTCTTCAATTCCTTCGGAACAAAAGTAACTGTTGTGGAGATGCTCGACCAAATCCTTCCGGTAGAGGATCAAGAAATCTCAAAGACTCTTGAGCGTAGCCTGGTCAAACAGGGCATGACAATTAAGACCAAAGCCACGCTTTCCGACCTAAAAGTGGCAGGAAAGGTAGTTTCAGCTGTTATCAAAAATTCTGAAGGGGAAGAGCGCTGGAGCGGCGATTGTTGCTTAGTAGCGATTGGAGTTAAGCCCAACACCGATAACATTGGATTGGACGCTGCCGCAGTTCAAGTCGATCAAAAAGGATTTATCAAGGTCGATGAATTCTTGAAAACCTCAGCCCCAAATCACTATGCAATCGGCGATTGCACCGGCGGAGCGATGCTTGCTCATAAGGCCAGCCATGAAGGGATTGTCGCTGCCGAAGTAGCTGCCGGAAAATCAAAGCACCCGATGCGCTATGATAACATCGCCGGGTGCACCTACTGTCAGCCGCAGGTGGCTTCCGTAGGTTTGACCGAGCAGGCACTCAAGGCCAAAGGGATTAAATACAAAGTTGGGAAGGTCCCATTCCAGGCAATCGGCAAGGCAGTCGCAATTGGGGAGCCCGAAGGTATGATTAAGACACTGATCGCTGAAGATACAGGTGAGGTGTTAGGTGTCCATATCGTCCACTCCGAAGCTACTGAGTTAATTACCGAAGCTGCAATCATTAGATCGCATGAAGGTGTGGCTGCTAGCGTGATTGACACGATCCACCCCCACCCGACTCTATCGGAATCGATGATGGAAGCCCTGGCGGCAGCGCTGGGTAGGCCGATTAACACTTAATCTAGTGTGACCTGAGAGGTTTTTAGGGGAATTATGCTAAACACGGCACTGAATCCCCAATTTGATTATTTCGCCAAAAACTCGGGCAAACTCAAAGTCCTCAGCCTGGGACTCACGCATTTCGCTTCGACCTGGAAGACACAACTTGAATCTCAAAAAGCTCTAATAGATGGACACGGCGAAGATACTTTAATTCTCTGCCAGCACCACCCGGTGATCACGGCAGGTAGAACATCGAAATCTGATAGCGTGCGCATCTCCCCGGGAGAGCTGGCCAAACGCGGGGTTGAGTTTGTTCACATCGAGCGCGGCGGAGATGTTACATACCACGGTCCGGGGCAACTTGTGGCCTACCCAATCCTTGATCTTAGGCGCAAGCGACAGGATGTGCATTGGTATATGCGAACATTGGAAGAGGTAATTATTCGAACCCTAAGCACTTTTGGATTACCCTCTTTCCGCGTTTCCGGTATGACCGGAGTGTGGACTTTATCTCCGCGAAAGGACTATACTTTGCCGAGTTCGGAGCACGGCGCCTCACAAGCTAAAATTGCATCACTGGGAGTTAGGATCTCCCGCTGGTGCACTTTACATGGCATATCGATTAACCTCGCTAACTGCCAGTATGGCTTCTCGATGATTGATCCGTGCGGCATGCGAGGGATTTCGGTCACCTCGCTTGAAGAGCACGGCAGATCTTTCGACTATGAAGGTGTCACCCGAACCTTTCTAGCACATTTTCAAGAATTGTTTGGATTTGAATCGAGGTAAAGAATGGCAAAAAAGGCCACACATCTCAAAGCAGTTAAGACCAAAGAGCGTAACGAAGCGGCTCTTTCTCCAGAGCGCTTAATTCATGCCTATAGCGAAATGCTAAGGACGCGCCTGGCTGATGAGAAAATCATAGTGCTCTACAAGCAGAACAAATGTCACTTTCAAATCGGCGCAGCCGGTCACGAAGCGGTTCAAGTTGCTGCTGGGTTTGTATTTCGGGCTGGAGTCGACTGGTTTTATCCGTACTATAGGGACATGGCGTTGTGCGCGACCCTCGGGATGACCTCGAAAGAGTTCATGCTTAATGCTTTGAATAAAGAAGATGACCCAAATTCTCATGGTCGTCAGATGCCGATGCATTACGGCCACAAGGGTCTAAACATTGTAAATCAAAGCTCGCCGACTGGAACTCAGTTTTTGCAGGCGGTGGGCGCCGCGCTGGCGGTGAAGAAAAATGGGGGGGATGAGGTTGTTTACGTATCAGCCGGAGAAGGGACCTGCAGCCAAGGTGATTTCCATGAAGCGTTAAACTGGGCTGCTAGGGAGAAGCTTCCCATAATTTTCCTGATCCAGAATAATGAATACGCGATTTCAGTCCCGGTTTGTGAACAGCTTGCTGGGGAGAGTGTCTATAAGATCGCCCAAGGCTACGAAAATTTAGATCGACATGAGGTTGATGGCACCGATTTTGTTGCATCCTATGAGATAC
>CAZJXY010000395.1:0-3997 GCA_964549925.1 uncultured Bdellovibrionales bacterium
CTCTACCAACGAGCCAGGCTTTTGCAAGGTTGAGATTACGAGTGAAGTCTTACACGCTACCCGTAGATCAACCTGAACAGGTTTTCTCGCTGCAACAAGAAAGCGAGTATAGTTCTCCTTTTGATTGGAGATATCCCTTTTTATCACCTGCAGATCGTACATTCTAGCAGACTCCTCACTAGATATCGCAGTAGCAGTGAGTTCACCCCCCTCGCTAGTTCGCTTTAACGCATGGGCGGTGCTCTCGGTGTATTCGACATGAACTCCTGGAAGGGTCGCCAAAAACTTACTGCACTGAGAAATAGCCTGCGGGTGCGAATAAATTACCTTGATCTGATCAAGCCTAATATCCGACTTTGCGGCTAAGCAGTGATCCACCGCAATCTTTTGCTCACCGACCAAAGATAATTTAGTGTGCAGCAAGAGGTCGTAGACTTCGTTAATACTTCCAGAGGTAGTATTTTCGATCGGCAAAACGGCATAATCCGCCTGACCGCTTTCCGTACGCTCGATCACTTGCTCAAAATTCTGACACTCCACCAAGTCAATCGTTGAATTGTCCTTTGAAAAATGTTTACGAGCTGCAATCGCGCTATAGGACCCATCTACTCCTAAAACAGCGACTCTTCTTACTCCGCCGGCTACGCCATTTTGCTTGTCTTGGAGATACCCTTGTTGCACTAAAAGTGAGTCTTCAATTACCGAATGGAAGATCTTGGTAACATAGTGTGCATCAAGACCAAGGCCTCTAGCCTGCTTAATTCGCGCTGCTAAAAGGTCCTCTTCGCGCGAGCGATCACGAAGTGAATTGCCGCTTGATGCCTTAGCTTGCACTATCTCTCGAGACACGTCGCGACGCTTGGAGAGTAATTTTAAAAGCTCGTGATCTAGGGCATCAAGCTTTTCCCGCATCGGTCGCAATTCACCGTCTTGCTGATTGAGTTCACTCTTATTTTCGCTCATATGAATCCTCTGTAAATAAGCTCATAAAAAACAAAAAACCCCCCATTTGGGAGGTTTTGCACTATGTAAATCTGGTATGGTTTAGCGCGTACCTCCCTTAGGCTTCCTGATTAAAGCTAAAAAAGAAAAAGTTTGATCTAACGGTACGCATAATTAACAAGGTACAGGGGGTTTGGATCTTTGTCAAACTATAGCAATAGCTCCATAAAAATTTATCGGCTATAAAGTCTAAATGTTATCCATACTTTCCGTGCCGTTTTCGCTCGTTAGGGCACTTTTTACTGTAATAGCCACGCGCCATTATCGCGAAGTTCTCTCGGTCCCTGTGCTTATCGGCATTATCTCTTTTTTCGGTTCTTTTGTTCTGTGTTGGAAATACGGAGTTACGCTGCTTCCGAATTTGCCCTCTATTCTCCCTGCCTGGACGCCTCAGTTTTTAACCTCATCGCTTGATGCAGTTGTTACCGTCTTCAGTAATCTGCTCGGCGCTTTTGCTGCAATTGTAATTAGCTCGATCGCCTCTATACTAATTACGATGCTTATAGCTAGCGCTTTCTTAGAACTCTTTGTCGAAAGAGTACTAGTCGATTATGGTCTGCTGAAATCGCTTCCAAATCAGCTTAGTTTTATAGGTAATTTATTGAAGGGGTTGTGGGAGGATCTAAAGGCAATTCTCTTTTTGGGATGCTTCTCAGTGGCTCTCCTTTTTTCGGGGTTAATTCCAATTCTGACCCCGGTCGTATTCATTGTTGGGGCATATCTTATCGGGTTTGAGATTTATGAGTTACCTCATAAATTGACCGGTAAGAATTTTAAGCAAAGGTGGCGTTCCGGTAGAGAGCATACCGCTTTTGTGCTGAGCTTAGGGTTATTGTTTTCGGCACTTTTAGTAATACCGTTTGCAACTATGGTTTTTCTGCCGGCAGGATATTTAGTTGTGATTGATAAGACGCTCAAGCTCGAAGCTTAAAAACCGGGGGCGTTCTCTCACCACCGAGAACGCCCCCGCTATGGAGCATGACACCACCAGGCCTCGCTAACTACAGCAAGGTTTAAGTCTCTCCACACACCATCTTTCTAACTTCCCTGTTTTCATCTGGGCTCCCTTCCAGCTCTGAGTAGAGCGGGTGGAGTTTTTTCCGCAGCATCAGTCTTGCGCGGTGAAGCCTCGATTTCACCGCCGGGATAGTCAGCCCGAGGATTGACCCAACCTCTCTGTTTGATAGTCCGTCTATATCCTTTAGTACGAACACAGGGCGATACTCATCCGGTAAATCTCGTAAAGCAATCTCAAGTTCTTCCCTCAATTCATTTTGATACGTTACACCTTCTGCTGAATTCTTCTCACTCTGCGCACAACGCCATGCACCTCTTACCTGCGGACTGATATCTTCGAGAGAAATTGTTGTCTTAAACTTGTTCTTTCTGAGTCGCATGAAGGCAGCGTTTACGGTAATTCTATAGAGCCAACTTGAGAACTGACTCTTCCCTTCAAAGCTGCCTATTTTTCTAAACACAGTTGAGAATACGTCTTGTAGCACCTCTTCCGCATCTTGCTCACTCCGAGTAAGTCTAAGCGCTAGGTTGAATGCCTTGGCGCTATATCTTCCGATTAGCTCCTCAAAGCTCGCTTGATTTCCGCGTCTAAACTCCTTGATCAACTGTAGATCTGTTTTAACTGCTGCCATTACCTCGCTAACCTCCGATAAACCGAGTAAACCTCCGTGTCACAATTTGGAGTTATGCGAAAAGTAAGCCAACTTACTAATGCCTGAATCCATGTGTGAAATTTCTGCATCGCCCCACAACACGAAAGTGTGGATTTCTTGGCAAATTCCCCTAAATTGGCGCTCGATTTGGTGGCTTTTGGTATCGAAAAGCACCCCAATTGGAGGACGCCACTAGCCTAATATGGGCGTCAAAATAAAAGACACCTGTCTAATAGCTAGACACTAAGCGTCAAGGATTTGACTGAAGCCGCTATTCCTTCGGCTTTATCGTTACATAGAGCGTAGTTGTGCCGATCCCTCCAGCGAGTGGGTCTTTCCGACGAAGCAAGAACATCAACGGTTTGCCCTTTTGAGCATCTTTCACAATCGAATAAAATTGATCCAGGTCGTCAACTTTTCGAAGTCCTTTAGATCTTATTAGGACCCCTTCAATAATATCATCTACTGCCACGCCTGCGGCTTCCGCAATTGAGCCCGGCTTTACAGCCTTTACCACAACGCCCGCGTTAGAGGCTAATTTTAGACTCTTGGCTAAAGCCTCAGGTACGTTCTCTAAGGTTAATCCCAATTCATCACTCTTTAACTCAACCTGCGGGGTAGTAATTTTTTGCGGCTCTTCCTTTAACAACTCAATTTTCGCGTTTAGTTTCATCGGACGACCAGACCGCACAATCTCGATCTCAACTGCCTGTCCGACTGGGGTACTTGCTACAAGCAGCGGCAAATCATCGTTCTCGTGAACTTTCTGAGAATTATAAGTAAGAATGACATCCCCGATCTGAAACCCAGCCTTCTCCGCTGGACTTCCCTGCATCACATGACCTACCAGCGCACCATAATACGACTCCAGGTTCATGGCATAAGCCACATCTGGGGTAATCGGCTGAATCAATACTCCTAGCCATCCCCGGGTTACCCGCCCACTCTCTTTCAATTGGCGAATAACACTCTTTGCCATATTTACGGGAGTGGCAAATCCAATCCCGATATTAAATCCAGTTCCCCCAAACTGTGATCGACCAGGGCTAAAGATAGCAGTATTAATCCCGACGACCGCGCCATTTACATTAAATAGCGGACCGCCCGAACTGCCCGGGTTAATTGAAGCATCCGTCTGGATGAAATTGTCGTAAGCACTTCCTTGTGGAACTTTCCTCTCCTTTGCAGATACAATTCCGAGAGTAACAGTCTGTCCGAGCTGAAACTGATGCCCAATTGCAAGCACCCAATCCCCGACCTTGAGGTGATCGGAGTCTCCAAAGTACAAGGGGTGAAGCGCGGTCTTCGGTTCAATTTTGAGTAAG
>CAZJXY010000396.1:0-3996 GCA_964549925.1 uncultured Bdellovibrionales bacterium
CGAGTTTGGTCTGGTAGGACTTTCGTGCCTTATCGTCACTTAAGACCTCGTAAGCTTCCAATATCTCTTGAAATTTCTGCTTTGACTCCGTTCCTGGATTAACATCGGGGTGATAACGTCGAGCCAAGATTCTGTAAGCTCTTCGAATCTCTTCCAACGATGCATTTTGTGGAAGTCCTAACGTTTTATAGTGATTCTTCATGTTGATACAGCTGAATAATCGCCACAAATCATTAGTTTGGCAATCTAAACTTTTCTCCTATACAATCGATCTGTGGAAGAGAATTTAGCCCTATTTCCTGAAGAAAAAAAGGTTGAACCAACGGCCAAAGAAATCCCGTTGGCCCACCGCCTAAGACCAAGCTCGTGGGACGATTTTTTTGGTATAGATGAGATTGACCCGGGACTTGCTCTGACCTTAAGGGCTGGGAAAGGCATTCCTCCATCAATGATCCTTTTGGGGCCGCCAGGTTCTGGAAAAACTACTTTAGCAAAACTTGTCGGAAAGAGCTTCGATTGTGAGTTCGTAGAATTTTCAGCGGTGCTGGGAGGAGTTAAGGAAGTTAGGGAGATAGTGGATCGCGCCAAATTTCGTCAACGAAAGACCATACTTTTTGTGGATGAGATCCATCGTTTTAATAAAGGCCAGCAGGATGCCTTTTTGCCGCACGTGGAAGACGGAACGATAGTGTTAATCGGTGCAACCACTGAAAATCCTTCTTTTTACCTTACATCAGCGCTCCTATCTCGCTGCAAAGTTGTAACGCTTCCGAAACTTAGTTCTCAGTCGATGCGCTCCGTAGTGGCAAAGGCTGAGCCAATACTTGGGATTTCATTTGAGTCCGATGCGGTCGAATTTGCAGTTAACTTCGTCTCGGGGGATGCACGACGACTATTAAATTTAATTGAAGGCTTCGCCAAGACGCATCGGAGCGGAAAAAAGAAGGTGAGTAGAGAGGACTTGGTAAGGTTCTCGGGAGATAAGACTCAACTTTTTTATGATCGAGACGGCGAGGAGCATTACAATATGGCTTCCGCCTTTATTAAGAGCATGCGCGGATCCGATCCCGATGCGGCGCTATATTGGGGTTTTAGGATGATCGAAAGTGGAGAAGATCCACGCTTCATCCTAAGAAGGATGGTAATCTTTGCCAGTGAGGACATCGGAAATGCCGATCCTAGGGCGATTACACTTGCGGTCTCTGCATTTGATGCCTTTGAAAAGGTGGGGCTGCCTGAGGGGCGAATTCCGCTGGCACAATGCATCACCTACTTAGCGACGGCTCCGAAATCCAACCGAAGCTATGTGGCGATGAATCAGACGCTCGAGGCTATTTCTCAAAACTCGGCTGTGGCTGTACCGCTGCATTTAAGAAACGCTCCAACTAGTTTGATGAGGTCAATGAAATACGGGGAGAATTACAAATATCCGCATGACTATGACGAAGGTGATGCTTCTCAGCAGTATCTTCCTGAGGAGTTAAAGGGAAGTGTCTTTTACCGTCCGAAGGAGAGTGGGTACGAAAAGATGATCATTGAACGTCAAGAGTTGCGTAAGAAAGGTAAGTAATCGAATCTCACTCCAACATTATAGTTACCGGGCCATCATTTACCAACTCAACTAGCATGTGAGCGCCGAACTCTCCTTGTTGCACATCTTCTACTCCCTCGCTCCGTAACGCCTCAACAAATTTATCACAGAGCGGCTTTGCGATTTCCGGCTTGGCGGCTTTAAAAAACTCTGGGCGCCGGCCCTTAGATGTGTCCGCAAAAAGTGTGAATTGTGAAACCACTAAAGCCTGACCCTTAATATCAAGGAGCGATCGATCGAATCTTCCACGATCATCCGGGAAAACCCGAAGCGTAGCGATCTTTTTGGCAAAACTCTTAATCACCTCCAAGTCGTCTCCCTCAGCGATGCCTGTAAGGAGCAAAAGTCCTGAATCGATCTGGGAGATCGGCTTCCCTTGAACCGTGACCGCTGCGCGGGACACTCGCTGTAAAAGCACCTTCATAAATTGCAAATATTACAATAGGTTAAGGCCATTTAATAGCACCGCTTAACAACTTTGCCTTAGGTTCTTAGGAGCTATACATTAGTCCTTCGATGTTAAAAGAGAACTGGCGGTTCATATCACGATTAGAGCGGTTAGGGGACAACCTAATTATCCTGGCCTCTTTTTTTGCGGCTTATTACGGTCGAAGTTCATTTCTATTTTGGGACGAGTTTCTGGGTCTAAAACTCCCTTTTCGCGGAGAGGAACTTGCACCGCTTCGTACCTATTATCCGGTAATCTTTGTCGCTCTGCCGCTTTACAACTTCATTCTCACTTCACTAGGCGCTTACAGCCGGATGCGTTTGGCCACATCTTGGCAGCTATTTAGAATTTCAATCGTAAGCTCACTGGTTGTATTTTTTGGAATCGCGGCAATCTTGTTCATACTTAAACTTGATCTTAGCCGGATCGTGCTCGGTCTATTCTGTGTATTGGTTTCCTTGTTTCTCGCGGTTGAGAGATACGCCATCTTAATGCTTCTACGCTACTGGAGAAGTAAGGGTAGAAATTTTAGAAACATTTTGATCGTTGGAGTGGGGGAGCAGGCTAAACTTTTCGCGAGCCAAGTAACCTCGAGAAAAGAGTTAGGGATCCGTTTAGTAGGGTTTGGAGTTTTAGATGGCCATGGATATACCAGTGAGTCCCGCGGGAACGGCGCCCTGGCGCTGAAACTTACGCCGATGAGTGGACGGGTATTTAGCGGCATTCCGGACATTGAGCGTGCGGTCCAGCGCCATGCGGTTGACGAAGTTATTTTTACCGAAATTGTTAGCGCCCTCCCACAAGCTGAAGAATTGATGTTGATTCTCTCTGAACAGGGGGTACGCGTTACAATTGCAGCTGATTTATTTAGCGTTGGGATGATTCGCTCGGAGGTTAGTTATTTCGGCAATATTCCGCTGATCCACTACCAACCTCCGCCTGGGGATAGTTCGAGCCTAGCTGTAAAACGGGGCTTGGACATCTTGCTTTCAGCTTGCCTACTTTTGCTCAGCGCTCCGCTTATGGGGATTATTGCCATCGGGGTGAAGTTGAGCTCCCCCGGTCCGATCCTTTTTCGCCAGAAGAGAGTCGGTTTAGCCGGGCGGATATTTTCACTTTACAAGTTTCGCTCGATGACTGAGGGAGCGGAGAGAAAACTTGAAGAGCTTAGGGCAAATAACGAAATGAGGGGGCCGGCTTTTAAGATCAAAGATGACCCGCGCATCACCAAATTTGGAAAGTTTTTAAGACGGTATAGTTTGGATGAGTTGCCGCAGCTTTGGAACGTTTTTCGCGGGGATATGAGTCTAGTCGGCCCAAGACCGCCGGTCCCAGGAGAAGTTAATCAGTATGTGCGGCGCTACAGACGGCGTCTTAGTATGCGCCCAGGTTTGACTTGTACTTGGCAGGTTAGCGGAAGAAACGAGATTATCGATTTTGAAAACTGGGTAAAGCTTGACCTTGAGTACATCGATAGCTGGTCTCTGCTTGGAGATCTGAAAATTCTTTTAAAAACGATTCCTGCAGTGTTACGCGGTACCGGAGCCTAACTTTCACACCGGCTGCCGCAGCGCTTGGCTACATAGGTTAAAGCAAAGATCAAAACTGGATAAAACCAAAAAGTATGCTGAGGCGCTCCGGCTCGAAGGAGTGTGGTTACCTGAATCAAGATAAGTATGAGACAAAATAAGCTAACTTTGAGCTTTGAAGATTTTCTTAGCTCCAGGATCAGGCGTAGTGCGTAAATTGAGGTGCCAAGCACTAAGATCTGGTCATATAACCAGCCGTATGGGGAGGTAAGTAAAGAGAGCGGAGTTATGAGCAATAATACCGGGACTGAAAACTGAACTTGTTTGGAGAATGCTCTAACTAGAATCACTGCCGATATTCCGACCATCATCGGAGCAAATCTCCACAATAAGAAATTGCGTGATTGCAGATTTCATTATGGAGAAGA
>CAZJXY010000397.1:0-3993 GCA_964549925.1 uncultured Bdellovibrionales bacterium
GTTTTTCTCTGGCGCTAATCCCTTTAAGTTATCTGATCGCAGGGAAACTTTCCGGAAAATTCGCTGCAAGATGCGCCGGGCTACTAATCGCATTCGCTCCGTCGGGACTTTTACTCTGGAGTTCAAAAGCTCGCGGGGGCTTTATGGAGATTGTCTTTATCGGTGGCGCGGCGCTTTACATGACGCTTAGGTGGCTCGAGAAAGATCGCCCCACGCTTCGCTCCTCTTTTTTATTGGGATTAGTTCTTGGCTTTGGGTGGTGGATAAATAATCAGATCATATTCTTTTTGCTTCCAATTTTCGCCTTCTGCTCAATCAGACTGCTCCTTTTCCGTGACCGCCGTAGAGACGCTTTTCTTCACTCAGTAAGTGCCAGCTTTGGGGCGCTCCTTGGAGCTGCACCGTTTTTGACCTACAATTTAAGACACGGTTTCGTGTCATTTGAAATATTTCACCCTGCTCAAGTTTCAGATCTAGCAACCCAGTTCTTAGGATTATTTGAGCAGGCACTTCCTGCACTGCTCGGCGCAAAAAGATTTTGGCACCCAGAGAGCGTCTTTCCCTTTGCGACGTTCTTTGCTCACTTAACTTACGGTGCAGTTTTGGTATATCTTTACTTTGTTAGGCGCCGGGGGATCGGAAAACTATCGAGCGGACGAATTGATCCGATCCGCCCAATCGAACTCTTGTTTGTCATACTGCTCTTCACTTTGGTTGTGTTTGGGACAAGTTCGTTTGGTAGGATGTATGCCGAACCTCGATATCTTCTCCCCCTATACATCGTGGTCATGCCGTTATTTGCCATCGGACTGGCTGAAGTTTCAAAGGTGAGTCGCAATTTCGCAATCGGAATCTTAGTTTTAGTTCTCGGCTTTAATTTATCCTCTGAATTTTATGGCGGATTGGCCATACCTGGTGAACCGATTGTTTTTAATAATCAGCGGGTCGCTAAGGATCACTCAGCTCTTCTTTCCTGGCTTGAATCCAGAGGTTACGAATTTGTAAAGACTAGTTACTGGATCGGTTATCGCCTCGCGTTTGAGTCTAAAGAGCGAGTAAGAGTTGGAATGATTGACGGGCATGAGAGAGTCAGAATTCCTGAGTATGAAACTCTGATAAAGTCCAAGGATCTAGGTTCCGTCCCGTATGTTTTAGTTCCGGCTCAGGCTTCGCTTTTCACCAGGATCTTAAAGCGCCGCGGATACCACTTTCAACGTCAACGCGTTAGAGATTACGTGGTGTTTGATCAAATAGTTCCAAAACATAAAGCGGGTACGGTACTTTCTCCAAAGCTATTCGATGTTGTAGCCGACTATCATCCCGAGGAGACAAAGTTTGCGCTGGACAATGACGATTCTACTCGCTGGCGCACCGGAGCGCCACAGCGCAAGGGCATGAGTTTCACAATTCTCTTTCCCACGCCTCAAGTCGTGCGCGGGTTACGGTATGAGTTGGGGGAATGGTCCAGTGACTTTCCAAGGGCGCTTAGAATCAACGCTAAACTCCCGAATGGAGCTAATCATTTGCTGTACAAATCTGACAGCAGTATTGATACTGCATTCTTAGTTGGCACCGACTCTGACTTTTCAATCAACTTTGCTCCGATTAAGCTCAGCTCGATCTCACTGACCCAGGTCGGCGATGATCCGATCTTTGATTGGTCGATTGCTGAGTTGCAAATACTGCATTAGAATATCCGACAATGCTATACAGTCTTGCCACTTAAATTCTTCTCGCGATCACTCCTGCCGGGTCTGCCTGCGGGGGGAGAGTTCCGCAAATTCTATTTCAGCATTCTGCTCCAGCACGGCAAGAACCTTAGCCGCATCTGCGCCGCTGACCCTAATGGAGTACATTAGTCTTAGTTCCTCAGACTTATCCTTGGGGAATAGCTGCTTAATACTGAATAGTTCCGGCATATTTGATATGCGAGTAATTGTGGCATCGACATCTGCACTGCCCCGGAGTTTAAAAAGTATCGTCTCCTCTCGTGGGGTCGGACGATTTGATGCGGGGAGATTCCCCTCATCGCTAGGACGGCCCGGATCGTAGTTTCTCATATCTATCTGTCTCTATCCCAATTAGTCAGACCAACCAAATACTATTATCCGCATTTCAATTCCTATCTCGAAACAAGTACTTAGATATGGATTTGCTTGTGCTAAAAGGACCGAACCGGGAACGCCCCGTTTGCCCAGGGAATCAGTGTATTGATGATTAGACACCACCAAAGTGCTATATTGGTGAAATTGCCAAACACTTTGGGTGGGTTCGACTGGTATGCCCCTGGGATCTCAGTCAGACTCGAGCGGGTGAAAAATGGGATGGGAGTTGGAAAACAAAATCGAACTCCCAGAATACTCAAGTGCTGAATTGTTGGAGCGCGTAGGTAAATTACCTCAGATTTACGATCGTTAGTGGAGATAACAGATGCTTAATCAAAGTAGCCGAGATCATACTGCAGAACCTGAATTTGTAAGCGGACCGGCTTTGCCAATTTTTCGCCCGCTCGAAGTTGAAAAGCTCCGAAATCTTAAAGTTGGCAGGTTTGAATCGTTTGTCTTTTCGTCGCATCAGGGAATAGATTACATTCGCGCAGGATGGGATCACCCAAGTCAGAGAAATGTGATAAAAACTGCTCTCGGTGATTCAACTATAGATTCCATCGCAGAGGGAGTGATTGATCGTCCGGCCCCCGACAAATTGAATTTTATCGTTAGATATCTTGATCCATCGGCCAACGCGAAAGATGTGATCGAAAGGATCAAAACCATGGTTGCGGCGGCGATACCTGAGGTTATGGTAAATGCGATCGATATTCACAAAATTGGAGGAAATTATCGAAATGAGACCGGATTAATCGAGTGTTAGCAAGTCGAATTCCAGTTATGCATCTCGCTAAATCGATCCATTTTCTCAGCCTAGGGAAGACGCGGCCCTAATACGCATCCTTCGCGACTACCAATTCATCAGCAAACCGAGCTCACCTTAGAATCTGGCACTTGTAGCGGAGAGATCTGCCCCTTCAGAACACGATCTCCATGACTTTAAAAACTCTTCACAAAACTCCGGCCGAAGTTCTTCCGTTCTCTGCCCAATGCTATTTCTACCAAAAATAGAACCTGTCTTTAGATACGCATCACAGAAAGACTGAACAACATCCACCCCCGCCGAGGTCTTTAGTAGCGATGTGTAACAATCAACCTCCCCTGTAACCCCCCCAACAAGCCTAGTTCTGGCTCTTATACTAGCCCCCATCCCTTTTGCAAGTGATCTATCAAGCTCAAACAACTTCGGAATCGCTCTTACTAACTCATCGCGCACGCAGATGGCTAAATTAAATTCAATGCTCGTGCGGTTTCCCCTATGCTGCGAGCAGTTTAGTGCGGCATTTACTACGCTAAAAAGCGATCCGTTATATTCCTGGGCAAGGGCGATCTGATCAGTGTCGTCTTTCAGAATTTCACTAGCACTTACACCACCATTTCGGGCTAATAGCAGCACCACGTCGTGCTTTTTAAGCTCACACGCTAACGTAAACGGAGATGAGTTGCAAAGGAAGTCTCCAGCATTGCCTCGCCCGATCGTAGATATAAACGTCGTTGCGTCATATGAACCAAGCTGCTCATGAATCGAAGCCAAGAGACGGGGTAAAAGTTGAGGTAAGTGACGAACCGCAAGATGCACCGTCGTGACACCATCGACAGAAACGCCGCAAGCTAAACGCGGATCCTCTTCAAATAGCCGCAAGGCCTCATTTGTATCACCGGATTGAATCGCTTCCCGCACAGATCTCTCTAGTCCAAAGGAGATAACTCGGGAGGGTTTGTGTTGGTGTTCTTGGAACATTACTTAACTGCCTAAATACAAAATTTACGATTCGATCCAGTGATTTATAGCTTAGCAGAAGAGCTAAGCTAAACAAGCTTGGAGGAGTCCCACGATAAGCCTCATAAATAATGGCCGCGAAAATGCCTTCTAGGTAAGAGGGAT
>CAZJXY010000398.1:0-3979 GCA_964549925.1 uncultured Bdellovibrionales bacterium
CATTGGTAAGCGATAGCTCCAAAAGCGATGGGGAATACTGCACAAGCACCCGTTCTGCCGGAAAGCCAGTTCCCTGGGATACTGCTAAAAATTTGGTCGAGGTTGCATGTCCAGAGCTGATTAATGTGCCGCCGTAGTCACAAAACGGGACAAGCGACGCCCCAGCCGCACCACAAAATGCATCAAATGAGAGCGTCGGAGATGCACTGCTAACAGAGAGAAAGTTTTCTAGCCCCGTGCCAGCGTCATTTAGGCGCATTAAACGCGCTTCCGTTTCCGCCTCGGTCGATTGCCCAGCTAGATAGTTACTTAACGCGATATACGGTTTGCCATCAGCAAACTTTTTTAGATAAGTGAGACTCTGTGCGCTGATTGCTCTAGTGTCAGTTACTATTTCACTTACCACGCCAGCCGAAGAGATAACCGTAACAAACGGCGCGGTGTCACCACTACCTTGGTTAACCCTCTCTCCCGTCAGAACTACCCTATCATCTGCAAGCACCGTAAAGGCTGTTACAAATGTGGTACTATCCCCCGTTGTATACGCAGAGGATACGGTTCCAGCAGAATCGAGCTTAAACAAATTCTGACTGGATACACTCGCCGACGTAGAGCCGATAAAATATACGTTCCCGGCACTATCACTCTGAAAAGCGCGCTCGCCAAGTACGTCTGTGAAACTGCTGCTAGCATCTGCCACCGTTATCCCCAATACTGTAGAGAGACAATTTATCTCTCCGGACGGTGCAATTGCTCCATAGTAACAAGATTCGCCGTCAATGGTCGCAGGTTTAACTACCGGCTCTACAATCTGGTACCCATTTGGAAGGTTATAAATAGTAGCAGAACTTAGAGGGACACAAAGGGTGTAGATCGCCGCATCACTCCCTACTCCATATGATACACAGCCGGAGGCAGCCGAACTTTTTATTTTCTGAATGCTACTCTGAGCTGCCGTAGCCGAATAACTCAAAGCTCGCGCCGAAACCTTCGCGCCCCATTGGCGGCACTTTGCATTATCCCTCTTACTTTTTGGATCGGGCGGGGTTGCTTTGCCATTGGCATAAGATACGGCAGCAAACCAAGTATCGTTTTTAAGGTAGCAATACTTAACTTTCTTGTTGGTTAATAAATTTTTGTCTGCCGTGCGAACTTTAAAGGCAAAGGCTGATGCGATTTTTTTAGGGGCTGCAGCAACCGGATTTGAAATTAGAAAGGCTAAAATGAAAATTAAAATGCACCGAAATTTATCGACAAACATAATTATCAATTCCTAATAATTTAGGCCTTAGCTCGTGTTACGATCGGCATTTTTGTAAAATAAATTAATTGCTGAATTTGCCAGCGCCTATCAGGGCTATTTTGGCTGATATGACCTTGCCTAAGGCTCGATTAGGTGATGTCGTGCTTGAGATGCCGCTGAGAGAGTTTGTTCGCTTAGATCTAATTCAAATCGCGAGTTTAAGGTTTGGCGCGCGAAGAACTCAGCTGCCCCCTTGTACCAGGCCTAAGTATTGGAGCTCTAGAGGACTTGAAGGTTAAAATTTATGGTATAAAGTGCCATTTATTAGGATACCAACTGAGGCTTATGGTGCATATCATTGCTATTAAGGATCGCAAATCGGATGAATTATGGAGGCTAAAATAATGAAAGGTTATAATCATGCTTGCCTATATATTGGGTATTTATTTGTTGTATGCGGCTTTTTCTTAGGTTCTTTAGTGGAGCAGGCATTCGGCGAGGAGTGCCTTGATCCGGTATTTGCTTTCGCGGATGGCCCTATTCAGTACGAGTACGAACTTCCAGTAGATGATATGCCTGCCCCCCCGGATGGTATTGATCTTGCCTGCGATTTACTTGACGGCATCTGTAAGGGCTTAGCCCTTGTAGGCGGCCTAGCTGAGGGAGATCTAGGAAGCCAAGGTCCGATCTATCCTCCTTCTAGATAGGCACAAAGCAGCGTCTAAGTACAAATTGCAATACACCGAGACACCCTGTCCCAGGGGTAATAGAATTCAACCTGCGCCATACCCACGAGGTTGAACTATCGTTTGTCTAGGCTTTGTCCGGGCTTACCCTACGCCTGAATCTGGTTCAATATTTGAGATTGCAACTCCGTTCTGAGCGACTGTAAGATGGTATTTTCCGCCATTTTTTCAATAACTGCCAGCAGCAGATCTAATCTTCCCTTCGCCACCAGCCGATATTTTTGGTATGGTTAAGTTTTGACCGTAGAGAATTATGAGTCGGGATCCACGTGAGATTTTAGAACAGTGCTTCCGCGCGATACTTCGTCCTGCGGCTCGTTTTGCCCTAAGACACTCTGTACCATTTAAGACCGTCTTGGAGAGCGTTAAGATAGCCCTGGTGGAACTAGCAGCAGAGGAACTCGAGCAACGCGGAGAAAAAGTCAATGTAAGCCGCCTAGCGGTCGCGACGGGCCTATACCGTCGCGATATTTCCCGTATTTACCGTGAGGGAGATGTACGCGACCCAGCCCCGCACTTTATCGGTAAAATCATAGATCGCTGGCAGCGCGATCGACGTTTTTTAAGCGCGAGTGGAAACCCGCGGGTCCTAAGTCATGAAGGGGATGGCTGCGAGTTTTATAGATTAGTAAGAGCAGTTACTGTCGATGTTCATCCGCGCGCCGTGCTGGTAGAAATGTACCACTTAGGTGCAATTGAAGAGACGACCCACGGCGTAAAACTAAAAAGCTGGGGCTATATTCCCCGGCGTAACTTAGACCAAGGGCTTAAATTTTTGGGGTTAGACTCTGAAGATTTGATAAATTCGATCACGGAAAACCTACTTTCAAAAGATAAAAAGACGCCGCATTTTCAAATGGTCAGTGCTTACGATAATCTTCCCAAAGATCAAGTTCCAAAGATCGAGCGTTGGCTACATAAGGAATGCCGCAAATTTCAGAAGCGAGTGGCCAAATATCTCTCCTGTTTCGATCTTGATTTACATCCCGACGAAAAACGCGAGGGTGGGTCCAGAGTAGCGCTGGGGGTATTCACACATACAAAAAAATGAGGCGAATGGCTTCGCTTCACTCGCAATCATATCGGTAAAATCGGGTTGAAGGTTGGTACATCTACCCTACCCCTTGTGGATTCTATTTAATCGGCTGAATTGTCGATGTACCATCATCAGCGCCTCTATCGATGCTGGAGCTGCTTGAGGATGCTGATGACGAGCTTCCTCCAACCGGCCCTCGGTTAGGCTTAGTGTCAGGGCTCGGTACCGGACCGAGACCTGAACTAGATTCAGAGCTAGGAGTGGATGTCGGCGTCGGTGCCGGCGGAGTTGGTTCCGGATCTGTGGGAACAAAATTGTTGTTTTCATTCTTTGGTTTTGGTTGATCCTTCTTTTTGACATCTGAATCAGATATGGGATCTTTTGAATCGTTCTGAAATGCCTCTATAGCTCCAACGCTCACCACTCCGTTAGCATCAATACTCAAAGTGGTATAAATCGATTCGATCGGTTCTCCATTTAGATCACCAAGAGATATGCGTTGCGCTTGGTTTGCGCCTACCGGAGTAACCCAAACGTCTATCGCCCCTGGATTAAAATAATGCAGCTCTCCTCTTCCGTTCGAATCTGTGAGTACAACCTCAAGTGCCGCTTCATTACTAAGGCGCACTCCAGGAGCGGGCTTGGCCTTATAATCTAACACCAAAAATCTGGCTAAAACTTTACCTACACCGCTCCCATGGGTCTCCCCCGCAAAGCCAGGAGCGCTCCGACCATCGCCACCGCCCTGACAGGAAACCAAGAGCAAACTAAGGCTTAGGATAAAGACTACCCGAAATAGCGCCCTAGGATTAATGGCGTGATTCTTAAGCGTGCCCATCGGAAAACTCGCGATTAATATTTCGTATAATATCGGCAGAATTGTGGCTAAAAATTAGGGCTTCCTTCTGCCAAACCAGAACCCAATGCCGACACTTTAATCAGGGAAAGTCTCTG
>CAZJXY010000399.1:0-3979 GCA_964549925.1 uncultured Bdellovibrionales bacterium
GCGCTTTTTGCCGGACCAACGGCCGCCGAAGTGATAAAGAGCATAATCACCTTTCGGGTGCCGGGTTTTACCCCGGGGCCTGACACAAAGCTATGCAGAATATGTAAAGTCTCATCTAACGACGCTAATTCATTTGTGATGCCGGTCACGCCAGGGTAGCGTGCCACTTCTGTTATCGTCGGATCGGGAGGAAACCACTCTGTCTGCATGTAACCTTGAGTATTTGGCGGACCAAAATCCACCGCTCGCCAGATACTTACGTTAGAGACTCCATCGGTGACTACAACGATAATTTTTTTATCATCCGGTGAAGCCAGTTGTGGATCCTCCAAAGCTCGTTTTGCGATTAACAAAGCGCCCGGAGTGAAGGTGTTTAGCGCTGTTGTCTTATAGGGGAAATTTGGGTCGCTCAATGCGTGACCAGTTGAGGGAACCAGGCCCACTTTATTCCGCTCAAAGCCGATCTTGGAGAATGCTCCACTCGGGATAGATTGAATCGCCGCAGCAATATTAGGCGGACTATCTTCACACCAACGGTACGGAAACAGAATATCACTCGCACTAAGGGAGTTAGTCATTCCAGTTTCAAGATAATTAATCGGGATAATTCCATACAGACCCGACGTAAATGTAACACCGCCGGAAGAGAAACTTGGATCAGCACCGGTGCTGGGAGAGGTACACGAGGAAACCGGACTTCCTCCGAAGAGTCCCGGATCCGCGCAAAGTGCGGTTATATCCTTAACGTGAGGATTGCCGATATCACAGCAAAAACCACAGGCGAGATTGCACGGGGTACAGGTCCCCGAGTTGTGATAATTGGCCTGATCAACGTCTCTGTAACAAAGACCGTCTGCGCCAAAAATCAGCGGAAAATCGTAATGGGTTTCGGTCTTTGGACAAAAACTCTGCGGTACAAGCGGCATAGTCGGATCATACGGGTTAGGGAGTGCTCCGTAAGGCTTGAAGGTTACTGCTGGATCTGGATTAACGTCGTGATCCAAAGAGCTAGCACAAAGCGAGGTTCCCTGAATTAAATCTATCGATGCATCTCGTGTCATCGGGACCGAGTCCGCTTGGTCGCCAAACTGCGACTTGATATAATCTTTCTTTGTCCCATCTGGTTCATCCGGCTGGGCGTTAATCGGAGGACCGCCCAATGGTAAATCAGTAACTTTTTTCCCATAGAAAGGGTTATTCCCTGAGTTCCCTGTCTCGAAGAAGCTTTGCGGATAGAGTGGAAGCATAGGGAGTATCCAGTTATTAAATCCCATTACTCCCATACGAAAACCGTAGTTACCCATGATATAGAGCGCCTGTTCTGCAGCTTGTTTATAAACGTGAAGAAATACGCCAAAGCAGCGGTTGATCAAATTGTTCTGCGTGAGGTGTCCACCTCGTGTATAAGACCTAACCCGATCCGAAGTGCTAAGCGCGTCTCCCGAGCCATTAAAAAATTCAACCGCCTCGGGTGCAGCCCATTGCCGAGTTACACTAGTTAGGCCATACACAAAAGGTTCTGCGCCGATATACTGAATTGGATCAGGCAAACCGTCCGGGCCTGTCCCGCCGGGAGTCAAGTTTACTAGATCAGGTAGACTACCTAAGACTTCGGCCGACAATCTATCAGGATTGTCAACCAAAGGGTCGGTACTAAACCCGGGATATCCCCCATTTAATGCCAACTCAGTTGGCAGAGAATTTCGACGCTTATCGATCTCCTTGGTGGAAAAAGGAAGATCAAGTGCATTGAGTAGTTGTCCAGTAACTGGATCGATCGACTCTCTAATCCCAATCGGCTGATAATCGATTACTTGGCGCAAGATCTCCGCCGGGTCAGTTAGTCCCAAACAATCTTTACACCCCGGACCATCCGGCTCGGTAAAAAACTTCATTCCGGAGGTTGGGACATGCGTCTGACTAAAATAATTATCATTACCAAGTGTAACAAACGACGGCGGAATTCCGGCCACCGGTTCGTCAGACGATTCCGGCCAATCAGGGAAGATATTATGTAAGCTATTTGAGTAATCGATTGCGAGATACCCAACGGCATTTGCTCCAGAAATACAGCTAGAGGAACCAATCGCCTCAACCGAGGTATTTAAGAATGCCAACGCCGAGTCAGTACAGCTCATCTCTAGACAAAACTTAGGCGGCGTACTGGGTTGCCCCGTACCCTGTCCGGCTTTTGCTGCAGTGTAGGTAAAAGTAATCGACGCGCAGCTAATTTTCCCATCGTGGGAATCAATTGAAGTGTAAGTTGCCACTCTTGGATCGGTCGGGACAGCAGGTACCGGGAAGTCCGTAGTTGGATCGCATTTCATCGAACTACTTCCTCGAAACATCGTAGCGACCACAGTGTTACAAGCAGCCTCAAAGAAATCGACCGGATTTGGACCTGTGTTCATCGCTGCGCGAAGAGCACTCATGCTAAGCGCGTGAAGTTTTGTGCGCTCCTTATTGTTTCTTGCATGGGCGAGTACGACTGCACCGTATAAGATCACTACAATCAAAAGTACGGAGAAGAGGGCCAAGACGAATCCCTCTTCCGTTCGCTTAGCCAATCGGCCTTTCAATCTGAACAACCTTGTAAGCTGCATATTAAACACCTGAACCTACTGAATTAGCCGGAACTGTTACCCCACTCAGAAGGACCTCACCAATCTGCCCGAAACCTATAACCGAACTCTTAGCCGCACAGCCCCATACAAGAAGAGGAGCATACGGAAATACAATTTGCTCTATCTCTGCTCCGGGACTGAGTTGAACTTTGCCTGTTCCTCCGAAGAGCTTTTTGCCAATCGAGGCATCAAAATAGCCGTCAACTTCCGTAGAGATTTGCTGCTTCAGCGCATCATTCGCCGGGAGGGATATGTTGCCAAAAATGGTGGGATCAACCCCGGTATCAATTGATACAACCGGCGGCAAGGTTATATACGGCTTGGTCGGTAGTACTTTTCCCTGCGTGGCACTGCCGTTGGCGGTATCGATATAAAAGTACGCTAATTGCACTGCGCAACGTAGATCTTTCGACGTCCCAGAGTAGCCGGACCCGCTTTTAATTTTATTTACGATTCGCGCAGAGAGATCGGAGAGAATTGCTGTGAGCTTTGTAACGTGGGCGGAGTTAGATGAGTCATAGTAGGTAACACTCCCTCCGGAATCAGTGGTGAAGGGGTCCCAGCCGGATCCACTGCTAAGCAATGGATCATTAAGCGTACCCATGCCTGCAACCAAAAAACTTTGACTCAGTTCCTGTTTTGCCCACTCGTTCCAAAACAAAATTGTTACCGAAAGTACCACCAAGAGGCAGGCGGCAAACTCAAACAGAACTGAGCCGATTTGCCGGCTCTTAGTGCGCAAGAAATCTCCATCCGAAATGGGCTTTCTGCAGGCTCGGCTAAAACGCCGGCATGCTCGCCGTTCTACACACATTGATTAACCCCGCTAAAACTAAATCTGTTCCAACACACACACGGTACGAGACATATCTAGCGCCACTCGCTCCTAGTTTTGCATACGCAGGATCCTGATAGTGCAGCGGAAGGATCGCCAGTTTACCGTTTGCGATCTTCGTCCCGTTCTGCCAATCACTAGCTTTAAAATTGTCGACCGTATCATTCTTAGGAAAGACAACCTTTGAATACCCTAATCCTAGATTCAACGCTCGCAATTCACGCTCTTCAAATGGGATTAGGGGTTTACCCGCGGAAGCAAAGCTTCGCCATTCCGGAAGATAGGGACCGGATCCTATATAGAGCTGATCATCTTGGGGCACAGATCCTGCGACTGACCCATCTTCGGGGGAAGCGACCGCCCCGACTCGGGCACTCATCTCAGCAAGCTGTTGAGCTTTAATCGCTACCTTTGCAACTTGCAATAAATCGAATGTGCCGAAAAGCAGTACTATAAGGAAAGACATTACGACCGCAGATTCAACGAACGCAGCTCCCCTTTCGAGGAATAAACGCGAGCA
>CAZJXY010000400.1:0-3977 GCA_964549925.1 uncultured Bdellovibrionales bacterium
GGAGCGGGTAATCGCTACTATTCAAATCTCTCTGCCAATCTCTGGAGCGAGATTGGCGGAACGGCCGGCCCTATTAGTAATTTGCTAACCCCGATAAGTGATACAACCTCGGTCGTGCAACAAGTAAGTTACCCTGACTCAAGATCAATCGAAGATTACTCCCAGTCTCTTGGACTAGATTCTGCTTCAGAGTTCATCACGATAGCGCGAACTCAAAGTAAGGAAGTCTGGGATCCGGCATATTCAGCCACGGCGGCAATTGAATTTATTCGCTCAGGGTTTGGGACAAATTGAGCGAGTTGTGTACCCACTTGTGGTTCGCTGAAGGCGAGTATATCTTAACGCTATGGAGACAGAGCACGGGGCAACTTTTGTTGAATACGTAGTAGTGCTAATTTTGCTCGGTTTAGTACTGCTTGGGGCTTCTCAACTCCTAACTCAAAGCAGTAAGAATATTCATAACCAAGCTGTAAATGATCTAAATACCGTTGGATACAAACCCTTCACTGCGCCATAGTTTTTCTTATGCTCGGCTTGAAGTACTAGATACATCAACTGTTAGTACCTAATTCTACGTTAATTTTCAGCTACGAAAACTTCCTATTACTGGTCCCTAGGTAACTTGGGAGAACTAAAGGAACATTTCTTGCATCATCTCCCAATGCAGGATCGGTGGATTTGGAGTTTTGATTATGGGGTTTCCACTTAACATCTTCTGCGTCTCTCGCTTAAAGCAATCCGAACTTGGTGCATCATTGGTCGAGACTGGGATCATTCTTCCGGTTCTACTCGTGCTAGTTATGGGCTGGGCAGATGTAACCAAATTGCTAGAATTTAAGATGAAGGCCGAACAGGGCGCTATGAACGCAGCCATACATTCCGAGCAGATCTACAACCGTAATCTTGGTGCATCAGCTGGGCAATCCGCGGCAAGTCTGGTTTCTTTAACAACTAAAGCTAGCGCAAGAACCACTACCCAGATCGTGGCACAAAGGGTGGAGGACAACGCAAATAACAGCTACACCACGAGCGATATCGCACTTCAAGTGTTTGATGCGTATGAAGGAGCAATGAAAAGAAGTCAGGGAACGAAAAACAATATGAGCTATGGGGACGTACCAGATTCAGCCACTCCTACCTGGGAAGCGGCATTTAGCGTAGACGGACTAAATCGTGAAGGAGAGGGCAGAATCGGAGTCTCAATGACCCTAAAATACGGTCCACTATTGAGATTCCTTGCACCCAAGGTCACATTGAAGGGAATTATTGATGCGAGGTAATTCAAAATATAGTATGCCATACTTGCCCTAAAGTTCTTGTTTGATCACTTTGGACTTCACAAATGCTGTCATTCGTTCTTAGGCTACTCAAATATCGCTCCAACAATCACGCCTCCGGCTTAGCCTTTATTGAACTTGCGGTTTCAGTTCCGGTGATTCTAGGTATTATCTTTGGCATTAGCGATAATTTGGTTCCGCTGCTGATTAAGCAAAGGAATACTCGGATCGCTATGGAACTATATCTTGACCAGGATGTTGCTCCGATTCAAGTAACAGATATAGCTATTACCACATCCCCTTTAGCCGCCGAGCCGTTTCAAACAATTGATCAGACCCCGACCGCACTTACCGCATTCTTTGACGAATTGCGTGACGGCTTTCAGCGCAGAAACGACGGAGAAAGTAGTCTCTTTTACGTTCTGGGTCTCCTTGAAATAGATCGCAACACTGGACTTAGCACTGGGTATAGAATCATTGAAAACAATGGGGCTAAAGTCACCTCAGTCTTAGGGAGAGATTGTGCTGATTCTGATTCCGTGACGGCAAACAGCACGGCCCTCAATTCTTACGCTAATAGCTACTTTGCAACGCTTCTTGCTTTTAAGCCAAACTCACCCAAGGGGATAAAGATTTACAACGTAGAATTTCCAAGGCGCACCTGTCTCGATGGTGCAGGCAATGCGCTCGCCTGGAATTCAACAACTTGCACATCGGTATCATACCAATCCAAAAATGTTACTCAGTACCTGCCTTGGATCCCCGTAGCTTTTTATAGAATCTGCGAAAAGCCAACTCAGTTTGTTTTTGACAACGATGCTACCGTTACCTTAGCCACAGCGGTTAAAATAATGGTGGGGCAGTCATGAGCAAGTCAAGTTTGCAAAGCGAGTCTGGGTTTATTTTTCTTTGGGTTTTGGGCATTACTATAGGGGCGGTAGTCCTTGGAATTACCATGATTAACACGGCCAAAGGATACGTGGCGAAGGCCGAATCAACTTTTTACTCCACTACCTTAGCCTTTCTCGGACAATATAATTCACCACACAATCCGCCTAACAGTAAATCTGTAACAAACTACCCATCTTGGGATGTAATGGAACCTTTTGTTTACGCTTCACTCGGATTAACCAGAGTAACTACCACCGGGAAGGGGAAAACCGCGTCTGTAGTCGTGGACCCTTTAAGCGGTAGCGGGATTAATGGTTCCTTTGTCTTTCAGACGATAGACAACGGACTAAGTCAGGATATTCGAGTCAAGATTTCATTGATTAGCAATCCGATAAGTCAGATTCTCGGAATACTCACACCCCTTACATCAGCTGAACAGATTACAGTTGGGAGAATCCCAACTCGACTTCAGGTACTTTTCGATCGCTCTCCAAGCATGGCAAAATCACAGGGTATTGAGGAGTTGCTTCAGGCGACCGGCCTTAACGGTGCACTTACTCCCGGAACTGAAGCCTTCGAAGGGGTACGGCGTCTACTTCCGGGAGGCTTTCTTCTGGGTGATAGAGCGGTTCTTCCATGGGATGTCGGTACTGATGTCCCACAAGGTGCTCCGACTGGCACCGCAAGTTGGGAGGAATGTATCACCTCGAATGAAAACGGATGCGATCGAAGCGGATACGGGATGACTTCCCATAAGGGGATGCTGCAACGCTGGAGTGCTGACGCAGATCGGAGATACCGATTGACTGAGGCTTGGCTAGCTTCGGTAGCTTATCCTATGACCAAATTGGTAGATATCGTTGCCTTCGCTGGTGAGAGGAAAGATGACAATGTGACACAATTGGAGACTCTCGCCATGCAGTATTTAGGGCCGGGGTCAATGGTTACGCTTCCACGTGGAGTGCAATCTGCACTAGTCCCAATTTATACCGGCTCAGCCGGCAAAGATATGTTTGCAGACGGGGTAGCCTCAGAACTCGATGCCAATTCTTACTTACCCTACTCTCTTAATGGGACTGCGCACAGAAAAATTTTGCTCTATGGAGTCCCGACACGAAATGATGGAACTCCAATACCAGGCATCTCGAGTTATATTACCAACGCCCGTGCGCTTTTTACACCACCGCTACCACCATACAAAATTGTAGCAAATCAAATTCCGGATGGACTACCCTGGACGTCCCAAGAGACGATGTCCCCATTCTGTTCACGTGCAATGACAAATTTCACCGCTAGTGGAAAGACTTACAGCGATGTGTGTACCTGTGGTGAGCCGCCAGTAACCCCTTTCCGCAAAGTTGTGGGGACAAGTCAGAACTATCAACCGGATCCCATATTTTGCAACCCGGGGTGTATGCTCAGTGTTGCATGGCCGCCGTATTCTGGAAGTGGAGCAGCTCACCCCCTGCCCCAAACTTGGACTGATTATTTTCTCGATCTAAAGCAGCTGCACATCTGGCCCTACCCTTATAGCTGCACTGGAGATCCAGACACTAGCACCCTTCCTAACGCAGCAACCCCTCCTGCGTTGATGGGGGGAATTAACTTTGTTGCAAACCCTCCCAACATCACAGCTAGCGCCCCGCAGTTTGCGCTAATGGATCTTGGTGATGGTGGATCTGGTAGCTATATCGACACAGCGATAAACTGGGCAAGATCAAAAAACGGTATTGGGCAGCGTAGTCTTGCTATTCTCTTAACCGATGGGGTTCCGTTTGACGGGTCGCCCAATCATGTTCCCGAGTCAAA
>CAZJXY010000401.1:0-3969 GCA_964549925.1 uncultured Bdellovibrionales bacterium
GTATCGACTACGTCGCTTGCGGAACTCAGAGAGACTAAATCGATCTTTGCTCCGAGCTTCGAGAGATTTGAGACAAGCGAGACAGTAGCGCGCTTTGCGCCATCATCGGCGGGCAGAGGTACTTTGGGAGTTATCCAGAGAATCCTATTCTGCATCCTCGGCCTTCAAGCTATTCAAGTACTCACCAGCACGGTCTCGCAACTCTTGATATTTCGTATAGTCTCGATTCCAGGTTCGAACGGATGGAATAAGACTATTGAACTCCTTTATCCACCACTCCGGTTTGGTCTTTAAACTATCCATCCATTTAATGTATTCCGCATCAAACGAGGCCTCTCTCCATAGTTTCAAACGGATTGATTCAATCGGAGTGTGTTCGGTTAGGCCGAACATTCCGGGTCGTCCCGGGTAGAAAAGTGTCCCGTCCCCATTTCCGGAGAAATCCCAAAGCGAATCCCAAGGATCCCTTTGTGGATAAAACTGGTAGGCGTAATTTACGAGATAATAAAGAAACGCATCAACACCGTATTTTCGACTCAGCCATGCAATCGATCGGACATAGGCAGCGCCTCTTTCAATTGAAAAATCCGGAGTCCCAGAATCATAAAGATAGTCGCACCCGTGGCTCATGCAGCTGATGTACCACCACACCTCTTTCCCCTTCTTTTGTAGCGCTGAGTATTCTTTAGGTGAAGGATAATCGGGATCTTCAAAGCGCTCCATAACAGGAGCAAAGATATCAACGTATTTTTCGAGTGACTTATGATACGGTGTCGTTACTAAGATCTTCACCTTAGGCGCCGCGCTGCGTGTAATTGATGCGAGCTTTTTTAGCGCGGGAAAATCCTCAGTTCGCGGTTCATCCCAGAGATAAACCAGAGAACGGTTCTCCTTCCAGGCTCCCTTGGCGCTGTTTCCGATCGCTTCAAAGTAGGATCGAGTACCGGGCTTATTGATCGTCTCACTAGTGACGGTTGGAAATCCAAGATAGCTCCAATCCGGCCGTCCTCGAATATTAACCGCGTCAAATGAGTTTTCCGCCGACGGAAAATTCGAGAGGGCAAGTTCGGGCTTTCCTTTTCGCCATTCGACTTTTGGGACCTGGATGTGAGTGGTAAGCGAGTAAATGCGGTGGCGCTTCATTGAGTCCAAATAGCGCTTGGTGAGTTTTGCCTCATACGGGGTCCAACGCCCATAGTGTCCAAGCGAATTATACCAAGATGAGATCTCCATATATGCCGGAAGTGCTGGCGCTTCGGGGATTTTCATCTTCCAGACCGTGAGCTCAATCGGTAATTTTTGAGCATCGCCGAATAATACTGAGCCGTTGTATTTCCCGGCTTCGACGCTTTCTGGAATTTTGAGCTCTCCCCAGATCCATAGGGGTTTATCCCCAAGGCAGAGCGCGTGATTACCGATAGGTACTAATGGATCAAAAAGCTCCCCCAGCGGAGCGTTGGTAAAGGACGGTTCGGAGATTTTGATAGTCTCCAATTGGAATAGTTGGAATTCGGAGTCGTAAAACTTTGCGGGGAGGTTTAATCGCAGTTCGCCGCAAGATCTGCCGCCCGTACCTGTGATTTTGACCGTAAAATTTAAAGTCTCTCCGCGCGATCCTTTAAGTTTAACTACCGATCCCATCATCGGTTCACTGGCACCGATCGGCTTATCCCCGTTGCTAGAGCCTAGCATCTTGATTTCAGCTTCGACATCCCTCGGAGCAAGCGCTAACAGCGCAGATGATATTGCCAGGGATGCCAAGACCAAAGCGTTAGCTCCTACCGGCCGGAGCGGAATGATCTTGGCGCGCTCGCGCTTAGGCTCCAAGACTCGTACCTCGATCTCTGAAGCTTCATTTCTCTCTACTCGCTCTGCCGCGAACACTATGAAGATCAGAAGATACGGAGCGAAAATGTAGGTGTGAGATAGAAATGTAATAGCGATGCCGTAGCCGATTAGTGAAAGGAGATACTCTGGAGAGCGCTGTCGTAAAATCCAGGCGGAATTAATAGCCATTAGGTAGAGCAGCGCGAGTAAGCCTAGAGCCGGGATGCCGGCTTCAGCCAGGGCCAGCACCCAGGTGGAGTGGGCCGTTCGTTCGCCGAATTCAATAAATTCTGGAGTGTATTGTTCGTAGTATTTAGGGTAATTCCCGATTCCCACACCGAAAAATGGATGATGGCGCGCCATCTTTACCCCAGCAACAACGTAGTTCCAACGCGAGTCCTTGGATTCCTGTAGGTCACCCTGGTCGCGCTGAATTGAGAGAAAAAAGACGATCGGAAGTAGCATTAAGACCAGCGCCGACATTGAGGTTCGAAGTAGTGTACGTTTGCCGATGAAAAGATAGGCGATGCCACTTAGTACCACAGCGATAAGTGCCCCACGGCTCTGCGTTGCCCAAAGCGCGATCACTAACACGACAAGACTTAATAGACCGAAGAGCCTCCTTCCAATTCCACCCTTGGCTACAAAATCGAAATATAGAAGAGGGATGGCTAATGCGATTAAAGAGGCGAGATCGTTTGCATTACTGAGTAAACCAATCCCCTCAAGTCTTTGAAGAGCGGGATTTACGTTGGGGTCCCAATAGGAGGGGTCACGAAAAGTAAGAAATGAAGCAACGCTGATAATTCCAAGCACCGATAGTGCCAGGGTCTCCTTTATAGCCGCAAGATCCTCTTTCCTTCGAAGTGAGTTTAAAGCCAACCAAGACAGTATCGCTACCGGAACAAATTTTTCGGAGAAATACTCCCATCCGCCGATTAGTTCCCCTGAGACAAGACCGGAGAGCATCAACCACAATGCATACAGAATAAACACGCTGCAGCCGGTAGTCCAAATTATAGTCAGGTTGCGCTGCCTTGCATGATAGGCGACGAAAGAGAGAATGCTAAAAACCGCAAATAGCTTGGGAACAAGCGCGAGAAAGTGGTTTCCCGGAGCAAACTCCCACGGTCGAAGTATCAAATTCGCTACAAAAAAGCAGAGCGCAAGGTGTGGTTCGCAAAAGGAGATAAGTATTCCGATGCCAAAGGCAATCGCTAAAATGATCTGGTCGATTCCGATCAGCAGTGCTGCAGATCCGATCATGGCGATTGTGGCTATTGATACTAGAATAAAGCGCTGAGCTTGGATTCTGAGGAGCGCTAAGACGCCACCGCGAGATGAAATAACCAAAGACGCTAAGCGCAGAGCAATCAGCATCAACCACACTGCTGTGATTTGGAGCATCAACGGAGTCGCTTCCTGAAGATACACTGAAATCTTTGGGTTCAAGCGAGTTACTCCTCAAATTTGGGGCCTAAGCCTGGCTCTGCTTACCAACCCAGGGAAGTGCCCTTCGCACGGCACTCTCCGAGGGGAGTAAGAGGATTTTTTTTGAGTTCTCCAGCACCGGAAGTTCACCGAAAAACGGGATTTCCAATCTAGTTTCCAATTGCTCAGTCGAAACGAAGGTGCCTTTCCGCATCTCCAGGTAGATCACCAAAATTAAAGCTAGAGTCAGGCCAGAAGCTGCCCCGATGCTCAGGAATACCTTGGGGTTCGGAAAAAACGCCGAGCTTGGAATAGCCGGCTGTTCGATTATTCCAACATGCGAGACCTTTTCGCGGTCACGCTCAACATCCAAGATCACATTCAAATAATTGAGTTTCTTTAGCAGTTCGTTATAGACCTCCTCGATTGGCTGCTTTGCTGACGGCGGAAGGTATCCAACTAAGCCATCACGAGAATTATCCGAATTCGAAGCAACTGTTCCCTGATTTGTAAGCAAACTCTCGATCGATAGAGCCTGTTCTTTGAGTTTTAGAACCTCCGGGTGTTTTTCGGTATAATTTACCAAGAGCGCTTGGAGATCTTTATTGATCTTCTCTAATTGGATTCTCAATCCCTCTGGATCTAGTGTTGCTGCAGGTCCGGATAGATCGCGTAACCTTAAACCCAAGGATTCGATCTGGGACTTGATCG
>CAZJXY010000402.1:0-3962 GCA_964549925.1 uncultured Bdellovibrionales bacterium
GGGTGAGGAGTTGGGTGAATTTTGGCCTGAGTTTGAATTTGATACCCTACCGTGGGTCGATCGTCCTGACTTTGAATTCACGTTAGGAAAAAAACTCTTTCATGGCCTGATTACACCTTCGATGGTGAAATTGGTCAAGGAATGGCGCGAGCAAGGCTTTGTCTTGTTTCCGAAATTGGTCTCAGATGATTTGATTGAGGAGTTGCTCGACCATCGAAGGCGGGTGTTTGAAGAAAAGCCAATCTGTAGAATTCAGGTCGGAGCGCAGCCGCATTACCTTCATGATTTTCCAAATGGCATTCCGAGCGGAGCCTCTACCCGGATTTTAGACCTACACAATATTTCGGAAGCAGCAAAAGATTTGCTCCTTCATCCGGAGATTTTAGATTTTGCGAGAGTGATATTTGAAGATACTCCGGTAGGAATGCAGAGCCTTTTTTTTGAGCGCGGTAGTGAGCAAGATCTGCATCAAGATTTTGTCTATGTTCCTTCCGGTATATTGTCTCATCTGATGGGAGTGTGGATTGCACTGGAGGACGTCGGTCCCGATCAAGGGCCGCTGATTTACGTGCCAGGTTCTCACAAAGTTAGGAAAATGAACTTGAATGGAAGACTAATTTTCGATGAAACAAACCGGGAGATGGCAGGGCTGTGGTTTAAACATCTTCATAGCGAAATGGCACGGCTTGACCTCAAGCCCAAAGAATTTCTGGCAAAAAAGGGAGATGTCCTTATTTGGCATGCTTCTCTAATTCACGGAGGGGCTCGAATCCGACGTCCAGAGCTTACTCGCAATAGTTTTGTTGTTCATTATTCCAGTAGAGCCGCATTTCCCAGAGATTACCGAAATCGACACATCGAGCCGATCATTGAAAGCAAAAATGGCGGGATGGTCTATCAGTGGGTTCATCCAGATCATATTGAAGGACGTTTTAAGCGGCAAAGAATAGGCGCAGGCAGGAGATAAGGTTTGGGTATAAGGCTTGAACTTATTGAACAGCAGATCAAATCTCTTGGCAGTGAGGTAGTAATTGGCCTTTCTGTTGATTGGGAATTTAGGGCCGGGGTTAGATCTCTTGAGCTGGTCGACACAAAATTCAGAGGAATATGATCTTCGTAAATTCTATATTACTTAGATGTTATGCAGATTGCCTCTATGCCCCCCAGCCTAAGCGGTTGCTCGGATCAATTCTGCGTGCATTGATTTTCGGAAAAACTGAGCTCGAAGTACTCCGCGCCATCGATTATCACGCCGCGTGCAAACCAGCGCGCCAAGGTCGGCAGTTAATAGGGTTTCTTGACACTGTTACTGAATTGCAAGGAGATGCTGGCGGACAGATTCAAATTTCCGGTTGGTTGTTCCATCGAAAGAAACGCATAGTTTCTCTGGTATTATTCGATCAGAATGGGGTGCCTGCAGTCGCCGATATAGGATTGCCAAGGCCTGACCTATTCGCTGCTTTTCCGCACGAGAGGTTTGCGGGATCTTCCGGCTTTCGATTTGTGACTCGGAAAGTTGCCATACAAGGTGAATCATATACCTTTCGAGCAATTCTAGCGGATAGCTCAATGGAATACGGAACATTTGAACCGTGTGCCCTTCCACCTCAACAATGAGGAAAGCGGAAGGACGGCTCGCCTTAGTGTACCGTAATACTGTGCGATCATAGTTCTGTTCTTACTACCTGCTAAGGAGAATAGGCGCGTGACGGACGATCTTCTAAAAGAAACCCTCTGGACAATAGAGCTTCAATTAAACATTCAACATCATTTTTGGCTACGGTCTGATTAACATCAAATTTGGTCGCCACCAGTTCAATGGCCGCTTCAATTGTGTTCGGCTCTCTAAACAACGACCAGATGAAAGCAGCACTCTCGGAGAGTTTGTAGAGATTGTTTTTTACGTCCGAAATTAACACCTCTTCCCCATTCCAACACCAACAAATTAAATGAGAAATGAGGTATCGCATACTAAGTATTGTTTTAGGGGTAACCACTTGGTATCGTACACACTCAGCGAGTGAACGGCAAACATGTCCATCTTAGAACTTCCAAAACATGGGTTACCATTAGACGCAAACGCGGCCGAAAGCCGGAGTTCGAGCACGCGGCCGGCATTAACGATGTTACTGCTCGGCAAATCCTCGGTTTTCAAAGTGGTGCCCGCTCCGTTAGAAAGGACGTGGGTCGATCGTTCTCGATTAATGCTACCTTATCGAAGTTTGCCGAGGAGTTTAGCCTCACAATACGGTTGGGTAATTCTAAATCCAAGTGAGTTTACGGCAAGATGGGACGGTTCAAGCTCGTGTTATTCCACTCGTTTAGAGGGTGCACCGGAATTTGTTAATAACAACTTCGGCGGCTCAATTATTACCTTTCACTTTGATTTTTTCTTTCGGACCTCACCAGGATGGCATATTTGGTTTCGAGGACTTCCTAATTTCTGGATCGATGGAGCCGGTCCGTTAGAGGGTATCGTGGAGACAGATTGGCTCCCCTATACCGCGACCATGAATTGGAGCCTAACGCGTGTGGGGCATCCCGTGGTTTTTGAGAAAAATTCTCCCATCTGTTTCATCACCCCGGTCCAGAAGGGCAAGATTGAGCAGTTTCAGGTGCAGCGTGAAGAGTTGAACTCAAATCCTGTACCGTCCGGACAATTTGACAAATACAAGAAGTCGCGTTCTGCTTTTCTTGAACAAAGTCGAGTTGGCGTGAAAAGTCCGAAAGAATGGCAACGGCATTATGTAAGGAGGTATCTGGATGGAGAGAAAACCACGGAGATAATTCCACAGAGGGAGATCTCTCTAGATACCTTTGAGAAGGATGACTATTAGTGTTGCGAAATAGGTAATACTTACGGAGCCGTATATGCTAAAGATTTGCTATAAGCGAAACCAAAACGCATCTTCCTGCAGATTGGGGCGGGAAGTCGCGCTGCTCCACAAAACGGACGGAGTCTATTATCGTTTGAATGAGATAGGAGGTGTACTTTGGGATGAGCTCAAAGCTCCGCGTTCGACCGAGGAGCTTGCCGGCATAATCTGTGAGAAATTTGATACGAATTTAGAGTGCGCGCGGCAAGATGTTCAGGCGTTTATCGATGAATTAAAAAAGATAGATCTCGTACAAGGCGAGAATTCCTGAGTCGACCAGAATCCATTCCGACCGAACTCAGACTTTTTTACGAAGCTGTTGAGATATTGGAAGTTTCGCTACCCGACTATTAAAATTGGCGGTTCGAGGTGGAAGGGTCAATCGCACAGCCGAGATTGTAAGTGGCTGTAAACTTGCGAATTTTATGCTTTGTTCTCGATAAGTGCAGATCCCTTGTGAGGGGGGAGGCGAATAAAATGATCAGTAGCATTAATTATGGATTGTAACTTCTTCTCCACTCTCCACCCTACTTTTCCTTGAGGCTATATTAACTGCAATTTATGTTCGCCTGGTGGCTTTTTTGGTCGACTAAGCGCGTTATTTCTTTAGCTCACGATCAGCCTAGAAAGTGTAGGATGTGCTGATTTGGTTCGGCTAGACAAATCACTTGCGCCGAGTGGTGGCTTGGAGCGAGAATGAATTTGGAGCGCATGCTTGGGCAGAAGGAAGATCACCTACCTCTGTCGGTGGATCTTTTCATTCAGCAATGTGTCCGGCTAACCAATGGAAAAAAGAGATCAAAAAGTCAAATACCTCGTAGTTCATCACTCTGCGAGTGGAGATGAGACAACGCTTGAGCAGATTCGTGGATGGCACATAAACCGTGGGTTCGATGATATTGGGTATCATTGGTTGATTAATCATAGGGGTGAGATCTTTCCTGGCCGTCCCGAAGAGATGGTTGGAGCACATGCGCGAGGTCTAAACAAAGAGAGCGTTGGAATTTGCTGCATAGGAGATTTTGAAGTTTCACCGCCGGGGGAGCTTTTGGTGGAGAAGTTAATTGAAACACTCATCCGGCTTTG
>CAZJXY010000403.1:0-3951 GCA_964549925.1 uncultured Bdellovibrionales bacterium
TTTTGCTGAGGCAGATCAAGTTTATCACTCTCAAAATGCGCTAACTCTTTCTCGATTCGTTCAATCAGCTCTCTAGTTCCAACTTTGTGTGCCGCACTTACAGGAATCGGATCGTCTATTCCAAGCGCGTAAAATTCGGCCGCATCCAACTGCGAACTTGGTTTTTCGCATTTATTTACTACCCAAAGCGTTGGTTTTCCCGCACGCCTCAAGAGATCTACTACAATTTTATCAAGCGGATGCACTCCGGAGAGTCCATCGAAAACTGCGATGATTAAATCGGCCTCTTCCAGCGCAATTTTAGCCTGGCTCCTTACAGCTTCCTGAATCTCACTCTGTTCCTCGCCGATTACCCCACCGGTGTCCACCAGTGTAAACTTGGCGTTGGGGCGATTAACCAGACAATAGTTACGATCTCTTGTTACGCCCGGCCAGTCTTCGACCACGGCTAATCGCCTCCCCGCTATGCGATTAAACAGCGAGGATTTACCAACATTTGTGCGACCAACGATCGCTACGAGCGGAATACGTGCCATTAATTTTCCTTCCCAGAACTAATTGATTCAATTTCGCTGTCTTTCTCCTCAGCGGTGTCATTATGTGCTTGATCTATTCGGAGCTTTTCGAGAGCTTCCGATGCCGCCACCTGTTGAGAAGCTTTCTTTGTGGCGCCACGGCCACGCCCCATAACCGCATCTCCGATCTTTACGACCGAAACGAAGGTCGGCGAATGCTCCGGACCTTCCACGAATTCAAGTAAATATTCTGGAGCTGCCTGTCCCTTAACGTGCATTAACTCCTGAAGTTCAGTTTTGGGGTCACTTGGAGCTACTGTGGCCACTTTCGCGCTAAATAGCCGATCAATGCAATTGAACGCATTTTCATAGCCGCCATCATGATAGACTGCTCCAATCAAAGCCTCCATCACATCAGCTAGAATTGAGGGCCGATCATACCCTTTATTGGAATACTCCCCCCTGCCCAGCCTAATCGCCGATCCTAAATTAATGGTCCGTGCAGTTTCCGCCAAAGATTGGGTATTAACCAGAGCCGCCCGCATCTTTGATAGTCCGCCCTCACGAGCCTCCGAGTATTTATCGGAAAGAAGATGTGCCATAGCAAGATCAAGCACGGCGTCTCCCAAAAACTCAAGGCGCTCGTAATCCGAACGTGCCCCAAGAGAAAGAGCCGATCGATGAGTAAGTGCGCGTTCAAGCCAGGTGCGATCTTTAAAGGTGTAACCAATAACTTTTTCAACACGCGCAAGCTCAGACGAGCTAATCGAAATCGAAAGTGGTGTTTCGTTAGTTGATGTTCCGATATTCCCATTTTCCGCATCAGCACTCGGTGCCGAAGGGAGATCTTCATTGGTCATAGAAACTGATCAAGAAAATTAAGTTGCCTGAGGAACTTGGATCGATTACTAAAATCTTTCCAGTTTGAGGTGGGATATATCCGATAAACCAGCGTCCGACTTAGACGCCCACTTTATCCGAAATACCAAACACCGCTTCAGTCATTACTATAAATGATCTTAAGGGTTTAGGCAAATTTTACACAATTTGCAATTTCCTCGACCGTTTAGGCGCAATTTTTCCACCACCCAAAACCTCATGATTATCTTCTGAATAAAAGACCGCTGCCTGCCCAGGAGTGACTGTTGTCCACTCTCCTAAAAAATCAACAGACAGTGTGCCAAAATCATCTTCAATTATCCTTACTGGTACTCCAGCGTGGCGGTGCCTAAGTTGTGCCATCGCACGAAAACCACCCCGCCGCAGCTCTTGGTCTTGAACCACTGGAGCGATCCAATTGAGTTGATTGACCTTAAAACTTCCCTCTTCCAGCGAAGATTTTGGGCCCAACACTACCCGATTCTCCATAGCTTGAATCTCAACAACATAAAGCGGATCCTCATTTCCGCTAATACCTAGTCCGCGCCTTTGGCCGACGGTGTAGTGCTGAATTCCATCATGCTGCCCCAACACTTCACCGGAAACCGAAACAATCTCCCCTTTTTGAGGTTTCGCACCGTGTCTAGCCAAAAAGTCCTTTAGGCTGCCGGACACAAAGCAGATGTCTTGGCTTTCAGCCTTATCCGCCGTGGGAAGTCCAGCTTCCCTGGCTAGTTCACGCACCTCAGGTTTAGTTAATCCCCCCACAGGAAATAGCGTATCTTGCAGCTCGCTTTGAGTGATTCCATACAGGAAATAACTCTGATCTTTATTCGGATCCCTCCCCCTTAAGAGATGGTATCCGTCAGAGTCTTTCCGAACTTGAGCATAGTGACCGGTGGCAACTTTAGGAAATCCGATCGAGACTGCTCGATCCCGCAACTCTCTAAATTTAACTTTGTTATTACACTCAACGCATGGGTTTGGAGTAATCCCGCTTTTATATTCATCGATGAATCGATCTATAACGTTTAGCTTAAAATTTTTCTCAAAATCGAAAACGTAGTACGGGATTCCGATTTTTCCGGCTACACTTCTTGCGTCGGTGAAATCATCCGGGGAGCAGCAGGTAGCACGGGAGTCACATCCGCCATTTTTCCTATAATCCCAAACCTGCATCGAAACCCCGATGGCGTCATACCCTTCCTTTTTTAAGAGTAACGCAGCGACGGAGGAGTCTACCCCTCCGGACATGGCAACAACCACCTTTTCTTTGGGTAGACTCATTTTCTCATCTCTGATGCAAGAGAAATTAAGGTCGAGCACCCGTGTTCAAGTTCCGCTGGGGAAAGTTTGGGCCCTATACTTATTCTAACCGAGGACTTTGCGACCTGAGGAGAAAGTCCCATCCCCAAAATTACATGTGAGGGATCGGGCTTTCCGGAAGCGCAGGCGGCACCGGACGAGATAGCAACTCCTTTTAAGTCCATACCAACCACTAGATCAGCAGCATCCACCCCAGGAAGATGGAGGCTAATCGTATTGGGGAGTAGATCAACTGCCTCGACATTAAAATTACACCAGGGGATGGATGATTTTAGCCTTTCCGTTAGAAATTCCACTCCACTTTTCATCGCCGCAATTCGTTGATCCAGCTCTTCTCGAATTATTTTTAGCGCCTCTCCCAAGGAAACAATTCCCCAAACATTCTCCGTTCCGGCGCGAAGGTGCTTTTCTTGTGGTCCGCCAAGAATCAGCCCCGGAATAGAGACCCCCTTTCGCATTAGCAACGCCCCTACTCCTTTCATCGCTCCAAACTTGTGGCCCGATATAGTTAATAGATCAACTCCCAACTCGTTAAAATTGACTTTGGCTTTCCCGACTGCCTGCACAGCATCGCAATGAATTATCGCCCGGGGAGCCTCTTGCCGCACAATCTGTACGACCTGCGAGATGGGATTGATCACGCCAGTCTCATTATTTGCATACATCAATGAGACTAACTTCGTACGTTCAGTCAAAAATGGCTTTAGACTATTCGGATCTATGCTTCCCGAATTCGTCGGAGCTAAACGGTGAATCACCCAGCCCGCCTTTTCCAGCCTATCAATGGGTTCTAAAACTGACGGATGTTCGATTACAGAGCTAACGACCTCGTGTGCTTCCGTGCTCGGCGTAAATTTCCAGTATACGCCAAAGATAGCGTGATTATTCGCCTCGGTTGCGCCTGAGGTAAACACAAGTGTGTCATCTTCCGCAGCTCCGAGAGCAAGTTTTATCTCCCGTCTTGCGTTCTCAATTAGAAATTTCCCTTTTTGTCCGAGCTGATGAATCGAACTCGGATTGGCCTCCCCGCCGAACAAGGAAATGGTGCGTTCCCGAATTTTCGGGTCAATGGCTAGGCCGGCATTTTGGTCAAAGTTAATCATTTAACTACTTGAATTTACCGACTTTCTACGTATTTCTACTTACCTTTTCTGTAAATCTGCCGATTAAGTATATCAGACGATAAAACAAATCTCGTCAACGCTTACCGCGGTTATTGCTCAGGGTGCCG
>CAZJXY010000404.1:0-3949 GCA_964549925.1 uncultured Bdellovibrionales bacterium
TACTCTGGGAACGGGGGTGGTTTTGTGTTCGATCTTCGATCTTTACCTAATCCGGGGAGAGATGTGCGCTTTAAGTCTATGACCGGAAGGGATAAGGAAGTAAGTGAGTGGTTAAATGCGCAGCCCACAGTTAATCAATACTACACCGCGCTAATTGGTATGATAAAAGGCGCAGTAGAAAATTACCTCAGTCGCGGGTTCTTAAATCTCAGCATCGCCTTTGGCTGCACCGGTGGACAGCACCGCTCGGTATATTTTGCCGAGCGGCTGGCAGCGGAAATTCGCTCGTTCGATCGAAGCGGGAAGAAAATTGAAATCGATCTTAAACATCGAGAATTTCCTACAAGCTTATGAAAGCAATGATTTTAGCCGCTGGGATCGGGAGTAGATTACGGCCGCTCACGGATACCACCCCAAAGTGTTTAGCTAGTGCAGGCGGGAGGTCGATGCTCGAACATACGATTCTTCGATTGAAGGCCGCTGGGGTAACCGAGGTGGTGATAAATTTGCATCATTTTCCGGAGAAGGTGCGGAAGTTTGTGGCAGACCATCAGTCCTTCGGTATTAAAGTTGATTTTTCCGAGGAGCGGGAGTTACTTGATACAGGCGGCGGATTAAAGCGAGCTGCTAAATTTTTACGCGGCGATCAACCGTTTATACTGCATAACTCAGATGTTTATACCGATTTTGCACTTATAGAGATGGTTAAGTTTCATAAGTCGAAGAATTCGTTGGCCACTCTTTTAGTTTTGGATCGAAGCTCCGATCGAACTCTGCTATTTTCCGATAAAATGGAGCTAGTCGGACATGAAAATAAAAAAAGTGGAGTGAAAAAGTTAGTGCAAAACGTGGCTAAGGAGAAGGACTTTTCATTTTGTGGAATTCACATCATTTCTCCGCGAATTTTCGATAGGATGAACTCACAGGGTGAGAAATTTTCTATAATTGACACATACCTTAAAGCCAGTAAGTCAGGTGAAAAAATTTTAGGTTACGAATTGAGTCAGGGGTTCTGGATTGATATCGGAACTGCTGAGAAGTTATCTACTTTGGATAAAAGGCTAAATAGTGGAAAATAAGATCATCATCAACGCTGGGGGATCTAGGACTCTGGTCGCGGTGTTCGACGGGAAAAAGCGCGAAGGTCTTTTTGGCGGCGCGAACATTAACATGGTCGGTATGGAAGGGGTGCGTACGCTTGTCAGAGATATCGCGGCCTTTGTTGGAGCGTCCGATCTTAAAGCCAAGCTGCTTTCTGGGTTTGCTGGTGCGTCGAGACCGAGCGATTGGGACGCGATTGCTGATCTACTTAAAACCGCTGGCTTTAGCGGGGATATTAAAGTCACATCCGATTTTGATCTCTATCTTCGCGCTCTAGATCCTGGTGTTCCGCTTTTGTTATCCGGTACCGGATGCTTGGGGGCTGCAAGAGTCGGAGACAAACTGTTTCGAGTAGGCGGGTGGGGGCCACTTAGCGGAGAACGTGGAGGCGGTTTGCAGCTCGGGCGAGATGCTATTCTTTGTGCCGAACTGGCTTCTGAAGGGAGATTACAGCCTACGGCCTTAGTTGAGGCTGTTCCTCAGGCACTTGGGCTTGAATCAATCGAGCAGGTTGTCAAACCACTGCATCGCGGGGAGTTTTCCAGCACAAAAATTGCGGCCTTAACCTTGGTAGTCGGCGATTTAGCGAGAAAGGGAGATACAGTTTGTAAAGAGTTAATCTCTGAGGTCGGCAGATCGCTTGGCTCGATTGTTAATGCTTTGGAGGAGCGCCTTTTGGGAGCGGGTAGAGATTCTAACGCCGTCGATCTCGCCCTGGCCGGAGGATTATTTGAAGGAGACGGGCGCGATCTCTTTGTCAATGCGATACTGCCTCACCTTAAGCGGGATTATGAATTTAAGTTTTTTGGTCGAGGGTCGTCTGATATTAACCTGATCGACATACTACTTACAAAGATATGAAAGTTACGTACGTTGCAGCTGGATTAATGAGTGGAACCTCGATGGACGGAGTCGATGCGGCGCTTCTCCGCACCGATGGAATCGGAGTATTAGAACATTTGGGGTTTGTAAGTCTTAATTATGATCGTGAATTTCATTTGATCTTAAAGATTTCAGAATTCGCGGTGAGAGAAAGAAAAGGGGATTTAACTCTCGATTCTCAGACCATGGAGCGGTACGCCAAGGCCTATCTTTTGCAGCGCTTAAATTTTGATCCTGCCGGAGCAAAAAAGGAGCTGGATGGAATTTCGACTTGGTTTAGTTCGCGCGGAGTTTCGGGCTTTCCGTCTTTAGGGGACATAGTATCTCAGTCCACTAAACATCACCTGGATGCCTTAGGATTGCTTAAGAAAAGTGTCGGTGATTCGGTAAAGATCGATCTAGTAGGGTATCACGGTCAGACCCTTTACTATGACTGGAAGCATAAAATTGTCGGAATAGTAGGACTCCCTGAATTGTTAAGAGATCAAGCTAGGTTGACGGTGATTTATAACTTTAGGAACAACGATGTAAAACATGGCGGACGAGGGGCACCGCTTGCGCCCATTTACCATCAAGCTCTTTGTCGTTCTAGTAAGATTGGAGCTGCGATTGTTGTAAATGTGGGAGGGATCGCGAACCCAACGGTAGTCGGTGCAAAAGACGACGAACTTTGGGCCTTTGATGCCGGACCCGGAAATGCATTGATCGATCGATTAGTAAGATTAAAGACGAACGGTGCGGAGCTCTACGATCAAAACGGATCGCACGGTATGCATGGAAGTGTGAATGATAAGGCTTTATCCGCCCTTATAAACCACTCGCTTCTAATGCCTGATGGGAAAAACTTTTTGGATCTTCCCTCACCAAAGGCTCTTGATAGCGGTGATTTTAAACTTGTGCCAGAGGTTGAGAGCTTGAATCTTCAAGATGGCTGCAGAACTTTGGCCGCTTTTTCGGCTGAGTGTGTGGTACGTGGTTTACGGCACACCAAACTATCCCACCCGTTGCCTAGTAGGTTGGTAGTATCTGGTGGAGGTGCGAAGAATAAAGCACTACTGCATGAGCTGTCTACTCGTTCCCATTCCCTTGGGGTCACTCGAATTCAAACTGCAGAAGAAGTTGGCTGGAATAGCAGTGCGATCGAAGCGGAGTTATTTGCATATCTTGCGGTAAGATCAGTAAAGGGGTTGGCGATAACTTTTCCTGGCACGACAGGCGTAGATAAACCCTTATCAGGCGGGACAAGTTTTCCGGCTAGTGCTTAGCGTGGCCGTTCTCGCCGTTGTTTCGCCCCGGATCATCTACCTTTCTTAAGGATTTAATATCCGGAAGTCTAACTCGCACCGGCTCTTCTAGACTTTCATCGAAAACCAAAAAAGGCTTCCCCGAAGTGAGGTCATTTCTCGGATTCCTACCGATGCCGGCTCGTCCTACTAAAGTCCTTCCGTCCTTCAGCACAAATTCAATTAGCCACCTAGGGTCTTGCGGGGAACCTTTGCGGCGCTGCTCCGTGTGATAACGTGTAAGTTCCTGATCTGCCGCTAAAAGAAAATCCAACTTTTCCTCGTTAGAAAGCTCCGGATAAACTACCGTTGATCTCGGCTCGCCAACCTGGATCATTGGAAGACGTTTGGGTTGAGGTAGATCGTCTTTAACGCTTGCAACATCGGCTAAGTTTGCAGAACCGCGAGCTACCCCGTGTTTGTCTAGGAAGAAAATCCCTAAGTGCTCTTGATTGAATTTAACCCTTCCGTCAATTACGGTACCGTCTTTTAAGATCACTCGTATCACTGAACCAATTTGATCCGCGGCTGATAGCTTGGAAATTTTCTCGATAATCACACGGCGGTCCTTCGCCGCGAGCTCATCAGATATGGAAGACATTCGGATCTGTTCACCGAATTCATCAGAGTTATCTGTACGAGGGTCACTCCTTCCGCGATTATGCTGCATGCACTACCACAAC
>CAZJXY010000405.1:0-3942 GCA_964549925.1 uncultured Bdellovibrionales bacterium
AATGGAGAACAAACCTCCAGTAGTAAAGGTGTATCTCGGGCACAAGTAAATTCCTTAATTTTTAATTGCTTTCATCCACCCAAAGAGTATGGGTGGAACGTTAATAGAGCTTTGTCAGAGATAGCTCACTATCCTAACTCAGCATCTTTTAGAAATTGGATCAACCTCTCTCGTTCCTTCTTCCAGGCATTGTGCATGGAGCAGACCTCCTTACCTTTCCCGCAGGAGTCATTAGATAAGAGACAACGCTGATTTGTAACTGGATCATCAAGCGCCACACATATATCAAAGAAACTATACTTTCGACCTTGTGGCAACATTACCCCGCCTTTTACACCTTTCTTAGTTAGGACAATCTGCTTCTCCGCAAGCGCTTTCATCAACTTGGCAAGATACGGCCTAGGCACTTTCGCCATTCCGGAAAGATCATCAATCGCGACATATTTGCCCGGTTCTGCTCGAGCAAGCTCGCGTAAAGCCTTTAGAGCATATTTTGTAGATGCGCTTAACATGTAGGATCGCATTAAATTACACCTACGCTATATAACACAATAAGAATGCGCGCCAATCTTGAGGTTATTATTCAAGAACAATTCCTTGACTCCGTGAAACTTGGAAAATTCATTCTTGCACCTTGCATTCGACAACTTAGGTGCATATAAACAATAAAAGATACCGATATCTTTTATCAGACTATAGCAAATTGTGGCTCTAGAGGCGAGAGAAGTATTGTCACCCAACCATCATTGGAGTAACGGCTATGAAAATTTACTTATCAAGAATACAACTTTTCTTGCTCACACTGAGTGTACCTTTTTTAGTTTTCGCTGAAACAAATGATGCAGCCAAGGATCCTTTAAGTTTTGATGCGTCACTCCGTACCCGATATGAGTTTATAGATTGGTTCGAGGCCGGTGCAGCAGGAATAGACAACAGTTACAGCTATCCAAGCCTAAAAGGCCAACTTGGTGTTGGTTACAACGTTGATGATTTCAAGTTCTACGTACAAGGCGAATACGATCAAGTCTTTGATCTTCCAACTGATGCCGATAATGGACCGGGAGTTATCTATAAAAATTTCAACCGTGGAGATAGAGATCCCGGCTCGGTGTACGTACGTCAAGGATATGCTCAGTTTTCCAATATCTCAGATTCTAATCTTTCAGTCACAGGCGGACGTATCCTCTATAGTAGCGGCGCCGAGGTTAAATCGAGTAATAAAACTATAGATTGGATCAAAGGTAAAAGAATAGCCGATCGACTAATTGGGCCATTCGATTTTACCTTCGGCAGGAGTTTTGACGGCGCTCGATTCGATTATAAGATCGCAGACTTTGGAACATTCACCGCACATCTTTCTCATCCGACTAAAGGTGGGTTTGTAACGGACGGTTTAAAAACTATTACTGATATATCACTCCTCACTGCAGCGATGACACATCCTTATTCGTTCGGTGAAGGAAGCGAAGGGGACGCACAACTTTTTTACTATGGCTATGATGACGAAAGAGGCGCCGCTACGGTAAAGACGGACAATCGACCACTCGACGTTCGAACCGGCGATATCGACGATATTACCATTCACAATTTCGGCGGCCACATTATTCACACCGAAAAGGTGGGAACCGGCACCTGGGATGGAATGCTTTGGGGAGTGTTTCAAACCGGGGATTGGGGTACACAAGGTCACTCTGCTCAGGCTCTAGCGGTTGAGACCGGGTATCGATTTGATGAGGTCTATGGGGCACCCTGGTTACGGGCTGGATTTAACTGGGGCTCTGGAGATGATGATCCAAGTGATGGGGATCACGATACGTTCTTCCAGATGCTCCCGACGGCTCGCGCATATGCCATGACGCCATTTTACAATTCGATGAACCTGCAAGATTTCTTTGTACAGGTAATGTGGAAGCCGCATGAGAAAGTTACTTTAAGAAGCGACTTTCACTTCCTCGGCGTAAGCGAAGAAAATGATCTGCTTTACTCCGGAGCCGGAGCTGGAGAGAGAAGTGGTCCATTCGGGTTTGCCGGCGCACCGACGAAGGGAGAAGATCAGATTGGTCAACTGCTTGATTTTAATATCTGGGTCGATCTGCATAAAAATGCCTCGCTTTACCTTTACTATGGACACCTCTTTAGTGGTGACCTAACAGAAGCTGCTTTTGCGGAGAGTGATGATATCGATTACGGATTTATCGAACTAACATTTAAACTATAAATATTTGGTTTTATATGGAGGAAATTATGAAGAAGAAAACATGGCTACGCTTAGCCGCACTATCAACTTTAGTTTGTCTTACAGCAGCAGCTGAGCTGCCGATTGAGAAGGCTGTATTAACCGATGCGCCAAACGTGCCGCCGGTTATTACACGCATCACTCCGGCTAAAGTGATCGTGGAACTGGAGGTAAAAGAGGTAACAAAAGATATTGCCGATGGGGTGCAATATACATTCTGGACATTCGGTGGCAGTGTCCCAGGAAAATTTATCCGCATTCGAGAGGGAGACCAGGTTGAGTTCCACCTGATGAATCATCCAAATAACAAACTCCCCCACAATATCGACTTACATGCGGTCACTGGACCAGGAGGCGGTGCAGCGAGTTCATTTACCGCACCGGGACATCAATCGCAGTTTAGCTTTAAAGCGCTTAATGCCGGCCTTTATGTTTATCACTGCGCTACGGCCCCGGTTGGAATGCATGTGGCAAATGGGATGTACGGACTGATCTATGTTCAGCCCAAAGAGCCGCTCCCAGCGGTAGACCGTGAATACTATGTAATGCAGGGGGATTTTTATACGGAAGGTGCATATGGTGAAAAGGGATTGCAGCCATTCTCTATGCAAAAAGCCATAGATGAACGCGCCACCTATGTAGTGTTTAACGGAGCGGTTGGATCGATGGTTGGAGATAAAGCGATCCAAGCCAAAGTAGGTGAGAAGGTCAGATTGTTTGTAGGAAACGGCGGACCAAACTTGGTATCCTCATTCCACGTAATTGGAGAGATTTTTGACAACGTCTACACCGAAGGAGGAACACTTGCGAATCAAAAGAACGTACAGACCACGCTCGTTCCAGCTGGCGGTTCAGCGATCGTCGAGTATCAACTGGAAGTTCCCGGTACGTTTATCCTAGTAGACCACAGCATTCTGCGCACTTTCAATAAAGGAAGTCTCGGGATGATGAAGGTAAGCGGAGCAGACAACAAGGAAGTTTACTCCGGCAAAGAAGTGGATGAAACCTACCTCGGTGAACAGGCCGACGCTTCGGCATCTCAACGCGAGATTGGAAAGCTCAAAACTGAATACGAGGAAGCACTTAAGGAGAGTCCGAAATTGCAGAAGATCAGTAAACAACTTCTTATGGCCGAGGGTAAGAAGGTTTACGCTAGTAACTGTTTAATGTGTCACCAAGCAGGTGGAGAAGGAGTTTCGGCAGTATTTCCACCATTAGTCAAGTCCGATTACCTCTCGAAATTAGCTAGTGAGAAGGATCGACAACACCTTATCTCAATTCCATTAAATGGATTGTCAGGCAAGATAAGTGTAAACGGTGCAGAATACAATTCAGCCATGCCCGCCATAGCAAACTTATCCGATGCTGACGTCGCAGCGGTGTTGACCTATATCACGAACTCATGGGGTAATAACGCGGCACCATTTAGCACCGAGGAAGTGCGTAAGGCTAGGATTGATCTCTCTCAAAGCGCTGAGAAGGCAAAAAACTAAAGTAACACTAATGCGTCTATTTATTCGGGGGAGCCAAATTTCCTGCGGCTCCCCCTTCTCCATCATAATATTTATCCTCGGCATTTTGCCGACGCTACTTCCATCCACGGCACATGGCGAGCTTAAACTCTCTAACTCTAGAGTAAAAATTGCGGCCGGGTCGTTTGCACCCCTATATGGTTTAGACTCCGGTCAAACTTTCCTTCCCGTAAA